>JBBSNE010000299.1:0-4010 GCA_038232815.1 Euzebyales bacterium
GACCTTGGAGTTGGTGGAGCAGTTGCCTGTGTGGCTGGCCGAACGCGGTATAAAGCATGTGCGGTCGCTGACCGGAGGAGTGAAGATCTGATGGCCCCATCGCCCGAGGCGCACAACCCTTTGATCTGTGCGTTGGACAGCGACGACCGTAGCCAGATCATGCGGTGGACCGACGACTTGGGCGCTGTCGCGGGTCACCTGAAGGTCGGACTGCAGGCCTACACCGCCTTCGGCCCCGACTTGGTGTGCGAGGTCACCGCGGCCGCCCCGGTGTTCTTGGATGTCAAACTGCACGACATCCCCAACACCGTTGCGGGCGCGGCGACGGCGGCAGCTGATCTGGGGGTGGCCATGCTGACGGTTCACGCCAGCGGCGGGCCCCAGATGATCGCTGCCGCCACCAAGGCCGCTCCGGACGTGGCGATCTTGGCCGTGACGGTTCTGACCAGCCTGGACGACGAGATCTTGTCAGCGGTCGGTCAGCGGTCGGTCACGAGCCAGGTCCTGCGCCTGGCAGAGTTGGCCGTTGATGCAGGAGCGGCGGGGATTGTGTGTGCGGGACCCGACATCGCCCGGGTACGCCGTGTCGTGGGACCCCACGCGCTGGTCGTGGTGCCCGGAATCCGGCCTGCCGGCACCGACACGCACGATCAGGCGCGGGTCGCCACGCCGCATCAGGCCCTCAGCGCCGGCGCCACCCACATCGTGGTCGGCCGCCCCATCACCGGTGCCGCCGACCCTGCCGCCGCGGCCCAAGCGATCCTGTCGGCCTGACCATCGCGGACTGGCCCCCGCTCGGATCGACCCCCGCACGGATCGACCATCGCGGCCTGGTCTCCGCACGGATCGACCATCGCGGTCTGACCGTCGCACGGACTGACCCCCGCACGGATCGCCCACGGCGGCTTGGCCGCCGCACACATTGACCATCGTTCGTCACCCGGGCGGCGCGCGGGTCTGCAGAAAAGGCTCGCCAGGCGGGGGGCAGCCACGCCGCAACGCATGCCCTCGACACCCATTAGGCTCCGGCGGCCATGGACCGAGACGCGCTTGCCACCGCCATCTATGACACCGCACACCTGACCGGACAGTTCGTGCTGCGCTCGGGGGCGACCTCCACCGACTACTTCGACAAGTACCTGTTCGAAGCCGACCCGGCCCTGTTGCGGGTGATCGCCGAGCATCTAGCGCCACTGGTCCACGACGACACGCAGGTGCTGGCGGGTCTGGAACTTGGCGGCGTGCCCTTGGCGGTCGCATTGGGGCAGGTCATGGGCCTGCCGACGGCGTTCGTGCGCAAAGAAGCCAAGACCTATGGCACCTGCAAATTGGCTGAAGGCGGCGCGGTGGCTGACCGACGTGTCACCGTCGTCGAAGACGTGGTGACCTCGGGCGGCCAGGTGATCGCCTCGTGTGCCGACCTGCGACAACAGGGCGCCCAGATCCAGGGGGTGGTCTGTGTCATCGATCGCGAGGCCGGCGGCAGCGCCAACCTGGCCGCGCAAGAACTGCCCCTCACAGCCCTCTTCGTGATGTCAGATCTTGTGCCTTGAACGGGCGACTCCGCAACGCAAATGGAATTGCCGATTGACCCGGACCAGGGCGGCGGGGTTAGGATTGCCGTTCAGCTAGCCGCAAGGGGAACCGGTTTTGGGTCCCACCCCGCATTTTCTCTAAAGGTCATGTTCATGCCAGTCCCCGAATTGAGTGACGACGCGCGTCGTGCCGCATTGCAAAAGGCGGCGGAGGCCCGCAAGATCCGGGCCGAGTTGAAACAGCAATTACGCGACGGTGAGCTCACGCTGGCACAGGTGATCCGCCGCGCCGACAACGACGAGATCGTCAGCAAGACCAAGGTGTCTGCGGTGTTGGAGGCGATGCCGCGTATCGGGAAGAAAACCGCGCGCCGCACCATGGAACAACTGAACATCTCCGAATCGCGTCGTCTACGGGGTCTTGGTGACCGCCAGCGAGCCAGGTTGCTGGCCGCGTTCGAAAACGGTGGCCCCGCAGGGTGACATCCTCCCAGCCTGCGGGCCGGGTGATGGTGGTCAGTGGCCCGGGTGGGGTCGGCAAGGGCACGGTCGTAGCGGCATTGAAGCAGCGCAATCCCGACCTTGTGCTGTCGATCTCAGCCACCACCCGTCCCCGTCGTCCGACAGAACGCGACGGGGTCCACTACCACTTCGTCGACCGTGAGGTGTTCCAGCAGATGATCGACGACGGGGCCTTTGTGGAATGGGCCTCGTTCAACGGCCAGCTCTACGGCACCCCCTGGTCTTCGATGGCAAAGGCCGTGGCCGCCGGTAAGACAGTCATCCTCGAAATCGATGTCCAGGGTGCCCTGCAGATACGGTATCGAGAAAACGACGTCGGCGATGTGTCGGCAACCCTGGTGTTCTTGACGCCTCCGTCATGGGAGGTGTTGGAGGACCGACTGCGGCAGCGCGGATCGGAGAACGAACGAAGCATCGAGGACCGACTACGCATCGGACAAGAAGAAATGCGGGCTGCAGAGTGGTTTGACGAGGTGGTGGTCAACGATCACCTGGACGCGGCGGTCCTTGCGCTGGAACGTATACTCGCCGATGCGTCTGCACTGTGATAACACCGACAACACCCTCTGAAGGCTGACTGAATTTCATGGCCACCATCGACGACCTGCTAGCCCGGGTCGACTCCAAATACACTCTGGTCCACTTTGCGGCCATGCGGGCACGCGAAATCAACAACTACTACCACTCCCTCGGTGAGGGGATGGGTCAGTACGTCCGTCCTTTGGTCGAACAGGTGGACTCCAACAAGCCGCTGTCCATCGCCATGGAAGAGATCGCTCAGGACAAACTGATCATCGAACGGCCTGAAGAGGTCCGGGCCCGTGCCCTGCAGGCCATGCGGGACGAAGCGGAGGGGGACGAGACCGGGACCGACGACGCCGACGCCGATGTGGTGACCTTGCCGCAGGGGGACGACGCCATCCTGAGTGACGACGACGAGCCCACCGACATCTCTGACAGCTGAGGCAATCCGGGCGCGTATGTGGCGAGATCGGGCCCGGCGATGACATCCGATGCGGTGACCACGCCATTGGCTGGTCGACATGTGCTGCTTGGCGTGTCCGGCGGGGTGGCCTGTTACAAGGCGGCCTCCCTGGCGCGGGGCCTGGTCAAACAGGGCGCCGATGTGCAGGTCATCATGACGGTTGGCGCCACCCGATTCGTCCAACCGGACCAGTTCGCCGCGCTGACGGGGCGTCGGTGCTACACCGACACGTTCACCGACGTTCACGACATCATCCACGTGCAGATGGCACGGCAGGCCGACGTCGCCATCTTCGCCCCGGCCACCGCCAACCTGATCGCGAAGTTCGCCGCCGGCATCGCCGACGACCTGGTGACCTCGACCTTCGCCTGCCTGACCGTACCGACGGTCATCGCCCCCGCCATGCACACCGAGATGTGGCACCACCCGGCGACCCAGGCCGCCGCCCAGTTGCTGGCGGACAGAGGCGCCGTCATCACCGGGCCGGGGGAGGGGGAACTTGCTGGCGGTGACCTTGGTCTGGGACGGCTGGAGGACGAGGAGGTGCTGTTGGACGCCGTGGCCACGGCTCTGGGCCGATTTGACCATCCCCTTTCCGGCCGCCGCGTCCTGGTCACCGCCGGTGGCACGCGAGAGCGCCTGGATCCGGTCCGCTTTTTGTCAAACCGATCGACCGGCAAGATGGGATATGCCGTCGCCGCAGCGGCCGCAGCAATGGGGGCGACCGTTGATCTTGTCAGTGCCGCGACCGCCCTTGACGATCCTCGCGGCGTCAACGTGACCGCCGTGGAATCGGCCCAGCAGATGTTCGATGCGGTCATGGCCCGGGCGCCTTCGGCCGACGTGATCGTCAAAGCGGCGGCGGTGGCCGATTTCAGACCTGCAGCCGTGGCGCAGGACAAGTTGAAGAAAGACGTGTTGTCCACCGATGGCGATCCGACCACCCTGGTGTTGGTGCCGACGCCCGA
>JBBSNE010000300.1:0-3993 GCA_038232815.1 Euzebyales bacterium
CGTTTTGCAGGGATACGACGACAGTCTTGGGTCCGCACCATCGCTGTAGCCACGGTCGGGTGGAGGCGATCTGGTGCAATTTGACGGTGACCAGCACCACGTCCATCGGCCCTTGCGGTGACATCTCGGGATCGGTGTACACGACGGCGGGGATGTCCACCGGATATTCATCCGACATGATGACATACGGTTCGAAGGGCTGGCGGGAAGCAACCTCGACGCGCCGACCGGCTGCCTCAAGATGGCCCCCGAAGAACAACCCGATGCCCCCCGGCCCGACAAGCCCGACCCGGGTCATGCCATGACCGCGGCCTCAGCCGTGGCCAACAGTGCCCCGTCGCCGACTTCAGCAGCGCGCCGGCCATCTGCATGATCCCAGGCATAGAGTGCTACCGACTGACCGGCGCTGACCGGCGCCAGGGTTCTCCAACTGAAGGTTCGTAGGGCCGCGCCGGGCTTCAATTCAGAAGAAACCGCGCTCCACAAGTAGGCGGCATGCAATCCAGTCGGTACAGCGAGATCATCGAAACCCTCTCGTCGCGCGGTCTCGGTGTCGACGTGGATCCGATGATGGTTCGCCGTCGCGACCGCGAACTGCAGCAACTGCACCGGCGTGGACTGCACCTGCCGGACGCACTGGGCGTCTTCAACCGCTTGCCAATCCCGTGGCGTGTATGACCTTTCCGCCGTGGTCAAGACGAACACGTCTTCCACCATCGTTATCGTGACGGTTTCCCCGACGGCAAACACTGACTCCTTGGTTATCTGGACCGACGGACCCCGTCTGCCGTGGACACCACGTACGGCCTTGATCCTACGTTTCAGAACGACAGCGGACGCCAGATCAACGGGTTTGTGCAACTGCAAACGAGCACCGTGGACGACCGTCACGGGCAGACCGTCTGTGCCCGGAGCATCCCAGGGTTGCAAACCATCAGAACGAGAGGTGTGACCATCCGCGCTCCACTCCATCGTCGTGGCCAACAACAGTGGAGGGATCGTGCCGTCATCGTCGATGACACCGCCACAGGCGCGGATGAAGCGGTCCACGTCCACTTGACGGAATGGCGGCAGGTCGATCCTCTCAGCAAGATCATCCGCGGTCGCCCTCACGAGGACCGTATCCATTGGCGGCAGGCGAGGTCCAGTTTGCGGGCAGTTCTGGTATCACAACGATGACCCAGCTCCAACAAAACCCGGACATGCAGGCCATCTTGATCTATGAGCAGGCTGGCGATTACGTCAAGACAGTCTTGCGATCCGGGCTGCAAGCGTCCGACATCACCACCTTCGGCATCGTCCCCGGTCTGTCGGAGTACGGAGCCCGCCAGTACTTGGAAAGCGAGGGCGTGGATGTCGCGGGCGTCGAGTTTGTCGCAGGCGGCCCCTCGGAACTAAAGGACATCTTGTTGCGTGGCGACATCGACGGCTTTGTGTTGTGGGAACCGTGGCCAGAACAGGCCACCGAGGGGGGTGAGGGCGAGATAGTGGGGGTCAGCGGCGACTACGGGTTTGAATACGTGCACTGGTTGACCACAACCGGCACCTGGCTTGATGCCAATGATGATGCCGCACGCGCCTTTGCTGACGCGCTGGCACAGGGAGCGGAGGATGTTGAGGCTGACCCTGACGCCACCGCGGCGTTGCTTGACTCAGCGATCACCATTCCGCCAGAAGACACCCTCACCGCCATTGAAGAAATTGACTTCGGCGTCCGTGGCTTTGAGGAAAGTGACACCGAGCGCTACGACAGCTACGCATCATTTTGGGCTGATACTGCTGACTTGGACATCGACTGGCCGTCCAACGTGAACATGGAGTGGTACGGCGCGTGAGTGTGACTGCCACGCACAACGTGCGCGGCGCCGACGTACAGGTTCTTGACGTGGCTGTTCACTTCGGTGACTTCGTCGCGTGTGAGAACATAACGCTTGATGTCCATCGCGGCGAGATGCTCGCCTTGATCGGCCCCAGTGGATGTGGAAAATCGACCCTGCTGTCGGTCATGGCTGGCTTCATGCCGGCGGACCGCGGCAGCGTCACCGTATCCGGCCAGCCGTTGACCGGCCCCGGGCCGGAATGCCGGATGGTGTTTCAAACCACCGAGGCGTTGTTCCCCCGGCTCACTGTGGCCCAAAACATTGCCTTCGGGCCTCGCATGGCTGGGATGTCACGCCGAGAGCGAACAGATCTAGCACACGAGTACGTCGAAATGGTCGGTTTGCAGGGCAACGAGGAGCGTTATCCGTCCGAGCTGTCAGGTGGTATGCGGCAGCGAGTCCAACTGGCACGGGTGCTGGTCAACGAGCCACCCCTGGTGCTGATGGACGAACCCTTTGGGGCATTGGACGCACAAACTCGCGGCCTCATGCAGACCGAGTTGTCCCGGATCTGGGAGGCCTCAGGCGCATCAGTGGTCATGGTCACCCATGATCTTCGTGAGGCGATTCTTCTGGCTGACCGCGTAGCAATGATGACGCACGGGCCGGCAGCCAGCATACGAGAGGTTCACGACGTTCCACTCGACCGTCCACGGGACGACACCGACGAAGCATTTTTGGATCTCTATCGGCGACTACGCGCCGACCTGAGCGAAGAGGTCCTGGCCTCATTGAACCGCGACTTGCCCCCGCTCACACCCCAGGCAACGGCGTGACGTCGACGTCGACGTCCGCCCGGCCGCCACCGGCTGCCGATGCCGTCGCCGTTGCCGACCAGCCACCCCGGCTGAGGTGGTCAGACCCGAAAGTGCGGTCAGCGGGATTATTTGCTCTGGGAATTCTGGCCGGCTTGATCACCTGGACCCTCATCGCCATGATCGCCGGTCCGGCGGTCGTCTCATCACCGGCGGAGACCTTGGCAGCAATGGTCGACCTGCAGACCCGAGACATGCTGCTTCCGAGTATCACGGCTTCCTCCGGGCGCATCCTGAAAGGGTGGGGGCTGGGCATCGTCGTCGGCGCACCCATCGGCGTGGCATTGGGTCGCTCCAGTTTGCTGCGGTCACTGACCGACCCCTACCTACAGTTCCTCCGGTTCATTCCACCCATCGCGTTCATCCCACTGACGATCATCTGGCTGGGCATCGGTGAAGCTTCCAAGGTGGTTCTGATCTTCTACACGGCCGTGTTCATCGTGACGATCAACATGATGGCCGGGGTCCGTTCGGTTGAGGAAAGCCGCTTGCGCGCTGCGGCGTCGCTGGGGGCGTCACCCACTCGTCGGCTGCTGGTGGTGGTGTTGCCCTCGACGGTGCCGTATCTGTTCACCGCGTCCCGGTTAGCAATGGGCAACGCCTTTTGACGATCGTGTCTGCCGAATTGGTTGCTGCGCAGACGGGAGTCGGCGCGCTGATCTGGCGGTCACGCAACTACGGCCGCATCGACTGGGTGTTCGCGGGGATCGTGCTGCTGGGAATGATGGGCTTGGTCGCCGCCTTGACACTGCGACTTGTCGGACGGTACGGGCTACGACGCTTCGGAATCACGGCCTGACCACTGTGAGCGAAACTACAGAGGAGAAGACATGACAACCCTGCTGAACCAAACTGCCGTTGACGACGAGATGGCTGGCATCCCCGAGCCCCCGACCTTCGCATCTCCGACAGAGGAATTGAAATATCGCAAGCAGCGTGCCGCAGCCGGCTACCGCATGTTGGCCCGATTCGGTTTGGACGAGGGCATAGCCGGTCACATCACGATCCGCGACACCCACCGGCTGGACCACTTTTGGACCGCTCCCTTCGGGGCCTACTTCGGACGGGTTCGGGCCAGCGACCTGATCTTGGTGGGACCCGACGGAACGGTTGCCGAGGGCGAAGGGCTGCTGAATCGAGCGGCGTTCGCCATCCATTCCCGCATCCATGAGGCAAGACCCGACGTGGTGGCTGCGGTCCATGCGCACGGCCTGCACGGAAAGACGTTCTCGATGGCTGACCGGCTATTGGCCCCCCTGACCCAGGACGCGTGCGCGTTCTATGGCGACCATGGCCGC
>JBBSNE010000301.1:0-3986 GCA_038232815.1 Euzebyales bacterium
ATGCCTCGTACCGGCAGCGCAGCAGCAATCTGAAACATCGGCACCGCCATCAGCCAACCGAGGGAGATGTACCCCGCGGTCCGTACCCAACGGGGGGCGGTCAGGGGGGAAAGGGCCAATCCCGCCCCCAGAAGTGCAATTGCCCAGGCCGTCACCAGGCTCCACATGCGCCACGCCCCGGCAAGCGAATGGTAGGCAATCGGCGTGAACGTCCCGGCGAAGAACAACACGATGACTGCGGTGTCGACGCGTCCCCACAACATCCGCACCCGTCCGGTCCAACGAGCAACGTGATAGGTGCCTGACACGCCGTACAAGGCGACGAACAAGGCGCCGAACACAGCGGCCGCCACCCGACCGTCACCACTGCTTCGCAGAACCAATTGCACGGCCATCACCGCGGCGATGGGGACCATCACCAGATGCGACACTCCACGTAGACGTGGGCGCGCGGCAACGTACTCCGCCGTGTGGTGGAACTGCAGGCCGCCTGCTGGCCGAATCATGTACGGGTCCTTCCCGGGGCACGACACCCCGTACTGGCCGGTGTCCACTGGTCGGAGTACCTGCGCGGCACTGGTTAAGTTATGTGGCACGCCTCATAGGAGACCGCCGATGTCAACGCGTTGCCTCTTCAACCTACCCCGGGGTGGGGGTCTCTGATGCCCCTTTCCCGCATCGTGGTGCTGATCAGCGGGTCCGGGTCGAACCTGCAGGCTCTGATCGACACGCCGGACCTGCCGGGCAGGATCGTACGGGTCGTCAGCGACAAGGCCGACGCCCCCGGGTTGATCAGAGCCGAACAGGCAGGCATACCAACAGCGGTGGTAGCGCTTGCCGAGCACGCTGATCGGATCGCCTGGGAATCGCAACTATCCGAGGAGGTCACCGCCGCAAAGCCGGATCTGGTTGTGCTGGCCGGCTTCATGAAAATTCTTTCGGCCGCCTTCGTCACGCGCTGGCCCACGGTCAACGTGCACCCATCGTTGCTGCCAGCCTTCGCCGGGGCGCATGCTCCCGCTGACGCCATCGAGTGGGGGGTGAAGGTCAGTGGTGTGACGGTGCACTATGTCGATCAGCACGTCGACCACGGCCCCATCATCGCCCAAGAGGCCGTACGGGTAGAACCCGACGACACGGTCGCTACGCTGCACGCCCGTCTGCAGTCCGTCGAGCATCGGTTGTTGCCCGAAGCGGTCCGCGCCATCTGTGGCGGCCGTGTTCGCGTCGAAGGCCGGCAGGTGACGGTCACCGCCAGATGACGCTCTTGAGGAGCCATAACCATGAGTGAGTACACAGCCATCCAGCGCGCGTTGATCAGCGTCTACGACAAGACGGGCCTTGAAGATCTTGCGCGTGGGTTGGCCCGGGCAGGGGTGGAGATCATCTCCACCGGATCGACGGCGGCAACGATCCGCGCGGCCGGGGTGGAGGTCTTGGAGGTCGCAGACGTGACCGGATCTCCTGAGATGTTGGACGGGAGGGTCAAAACACTGCATCCCGTGGTCCATGCGGGAATTCTGGCCGACCGGGACAACGAATCGCACCTGCAGGCGCTCGCCGAGCAAGAGATCGCACCGGTTGACCTGGTGGTGTCAAACCTCTACCCGTTCCGTCAGACCATCGCCGACCCCAACGTCACGCCGTCGGCAGCGATCGAGATGATCGACATCGGTGGACCGACCATGGTCCGGTCGGCGGCCAAGAATCACCTGCACGTCGCGGTGGTCACGACCCCTGCCGATTACACGGCGGTGCTGCAGGAAATCGGTGCAAACGGCGGACTGTCCTTGGCGACCCGCCAGCGGCTCGCGGCACAGGCCTTCGCCCACACCGCTTCCTACGACGCCGACGTTGCCGCCTGGTTCCTGCGTGACCAGCAGTACCCCGACCGTCTGGGGCCCGTGTATGCCAAGGCCCAGGGGCTGCGGTATGGCGAGAATCCCCATCAGGCTGCCGCCTTCTACGTCCAGCGGGGGTCGTCGTGGGGGATGGGCAGCGCCCGGGTCCTTGGGGGCAAGGAGCTGTCCTACAACAACATCCTCGACACCGACGCCGCCCTGACGATGGCCATGCAGTTCCACCAGCCGTGTGTGGCGATCATCAAGCACACCAACCCTGCGGGCTTGGCGGTCGCCGAGTCGGTGGCACAGGCATATCCGAGGGCCCTTGCCGGCGATCCAATCAGCGCGTTCGGGGGAATCGTCGCCGCCAACCGGACGATCGATGCCGACACGGCCCGTCAGATCATCGAGGTGTTCACCGAGGTCGTCGTCGCCCCGGGCTTTGATGAGGATGCACTGGCGGTTCTCAAAGCCAAGCCGAACCTGCGGATCGTAACGATCGACCGGCCCGACCAGCCAGCCGGGGAACAGGTGATGCGGTCAGTCAGTGGGGGTCTGTTGGTCCAAGAGGTGGACTCTGCGCCAGAAGATCCTGACGGCTGGACCATGCCCACCCAGGCCAAGCCGGACCAGGCGATGATTGCGGAGCTGCAGTTTGCGTGGGCAGCCTGCAAACACGTCAAATCCAACGGCATCGTGTTGAGCGTCGATCATGCCATCGTCGGAGTCGGTGCCGGGCAGATGTCGCGTGTCGATTCGGTCAAGATCGCGGTGGAGAAGTCCGACGGTCGACACGCCGGGGCGGTTCTTGCCAGCGACGCGTTCTTCCCTTTTCGCGACGGCCCTGACGTCGCACTTGATGCCGGTGTGGTCGGGATCGTGCAACCAGGCGGGTCCAAGCGGGATGGTGACGTGATCCAGGCCTGTGACGAACGGGGCGTGCCGATGGTCTTCACCGGTCGGCGCCACTTCAGACACTGACTGCGGCGACATCGACCGGCCTGCATCGTTTGACCCCGCTCCCGGCGATACCGTCGGGACATGCAAACCACCTCCGCCGGGCCACATGGCCCACGCCCGCGAGCAGGCGATGTCGTGGCGGACAGAGAACTGGTCGGGTTGCTGGGTAGCGGCGGTGAGGGAGAGGTCTGGGAGTCAGTCCGTCCCGATCGGACCCGTTGTGCCTTGAAGTTGATCAAGCCGACGGTGCTGCCCGCGCCTGATGAGGTGCGCCGCCGTGGCGCATGGTTGGTTCGAATCGACCACCCGGCCTTGGTCCGAGTAACCCGCGGAGGTCGGTTCACCGCTGGGTCGTTGGCAGGCTGGGGTTTTGTCGAGATGGACCTGATCGCCGGCCCCTCGCTGCAAGACGTTGCGCCAATACCCGATGCCTTGAAGCGCCTGGAAGGAGTGGCTGAGGCACTGGACCTGTTGCATGCCGGCGCGTGGTCCCACGGCGTGCCGTTGGTACACCGCGACGTCAAGCCGGGAAATCTGCTGGCGGCAGGCGAGGGGTTGGTGCTGGTGGACCCCTCCACGATGCGGGGGTTGGATTCGGGGGACCTGACACGCGTGGGCACTCCCGCATACGTCGCTCCGGAGGTGTTGACCGGGCGTTTCGGCCCGCTCGCCGACGTGTATTCGCTGGCGGCCACGGCGGCGGCGCTGATGACGGGAAAACGCGGAACGCAACTGTCCCGGGTTCTGGCCGACCCGCGGGCCCATGGGCTTCCCGCCAGCATCTGTGCTGCCCTTCACGTCGACCCGTCCCGACGGCCCGGAACCTGCGCCGCGGTCATCGAGGGCCGAAGGGTCGCCGACGTACCGGTGTTGGGGACCCAACCAACAGCCGACGGCCCCTGGGCTTCGGAGCAGGGCCTTGGACACCGTGCCGGGCCGCTGTGGGCACTGCTGGCGCTGGCCCTCATCACCCTTGCGCCCGCGGTGGCCTGGAGCGTTGCTCAGACCCGCCCGTCGGTGGTGGCCCCCGACCTGATGATCGGGATCGGTGCGGCCGGGTTGGCGGCGCATGTGGTGATCCACCTGTTCACCGGACGAGGGATGCTGGGCGTCCTGGCCCCTCCCTGGGCATGGGGGGACCTGTTGGCGGGGCGATCCGGATGGTTCGGCAAACGGGTTGTG
>JBBSNE010000302.1:0-3982 GCA_038232815.1 Euzebyales bacterium
AGAAGTCATATCAGCCAGAGCGTTCCAGGCGGCTGATTCGCCAGCCGCCCCAGACAACGGCGGCCACTGCCAGTCCGACCAGCACCACAAGTCGAAACGCATCCAAAGCGGTGCCGCGCAGCATCGAATCGCGCAGCAACGGGATGGCGTGGGTCATCGGCAGGATCCACCCGACGGGCCGGGCCCACGGCAACAGCCGGTCGGGGGACAACAGCAACCCGCCGAAGAAGACGCTCAGCAGCAACAACAGCATGGCGCCCTGCACGACTTGCGTCGTGTTCCGAGTGATGGCCGCCAGGACGAACCCAACCCCGATGCTGGCGGCCAGCTCCAATGCCAACACCGAAGCGACCGGGCCGACCCCGGCTCGGATGGGCGCACCCAACAAAAACACCACGGCCGTCAGCATCGCGGCACCCAGAGCGGAACCGATGACCATGTAGGCGATGACCTTGCCGGCGACCCGTTCGCGGCTTCGCAGCGGGGACACCACAAACATTTCGGTGGTGCGCTGGCTGCGCTCGCGGCTGACCGACAGCGCCACGAAGGTAATCGTCAGATGTTGCAGGATCAGGGCCACGACCGCCGGGGCGTAGAATTGAGAGGTGGTGACGGCTCCGCCGATCGACTGCGCATCGCCGCGAAACGGTCGAGCCAGGACGTTCGCGTCCTGACCAATCAGGGCCTCAGCACTGTCCCGCACCTCTTGTTCCGACGGACCAAGGTCCTCGGGCGCATCTTCGCTGTTCTCAACCAGTACCTCATCGGCTTCGTCCAGGGCCTCATCCGCCACGGTTTGTGTTTCCTCGATGGCGAGGGTCACCAGCAGGTCGTTGATGTCATCGACGGCCGAGTCGGTGAACAACTGCATTGCCTGTGCTTCAAGCGGGTCGATGTAGCGGTGTCGGACCTCGACGATCTCGCGCTCGTCGTCTTGCAGACGGTCGACCGAGACATCCGGGATGATGACGATCATCTGGACCTGGCCGCGCCGTAGTTGCCGTTCGGCATCCTCCAGATCCGTCGTCACCGCTTTGACCGTCAGCCGTTGATCCTGGGCCCCCGCATAGCTTTCAACGAGTTGCTGCAACTCTGGATTGTTGTCGGGGGCCACGAAGATGGCGTCCACAGCCGGGTCCGTCGGTCGGACGCCGCTGCCGAACATCAGCAGGATGGCCAACGGGCCGACCACCAGAATAAGCAGCAAGCCGGGCTGACGGATGATCTCAACAATTTCTTTGCGGACGACGCCGAACACGCGGCGGAACAAATCGCTCAGGGCCCGCACCCATCGGCGCCACCACTCACCCATCGGATGATTCCAACAGGCTGACAAAGACATCATCGAAGGGGGCTTGGAACCGTTCGGCCATCTTCATGTCCACCCCGTGACGAGAAAGATACGGCCCCAATTTGTCGATCGCCTCGTCGGCGTCGTCCACGATCAGCCGCACGGTCAATCCGTCACGCCCGATGGGTTCGACATTCCTCACCAGGGGATGGTCTTGCAGGGCACGCAGGCCGGCCGAGTCGACAGGATTGGCGGCATGGACGTCCACGACATCGCCCCCGTCAGCCTGGTGACGCAGTTGGTCTGGGGGACCGTTGGCCAACAGGTTGCCGTCCGCCAGCAGCCCGACCTGATCACACATGGCTGCCTCTGACACGATCTGGGTGGTGACAAAGACCGTGCACCCCTGCCGACTGAGTTCCTGCAACCGGCCCCACACCTCACGGCGAAGCACCGGATCCAGACCGCTGGTCGGTTCGTCCAAGAACAGCAGCGTGGGGTTGTGCAACAGAGCGGCGGCCAGGGCGACACGTCGTTGCATGCCCCCGGAGGCATTTTCGAGCCGCAACGACTGGGTGCCCCCCATGTCCAACGCGTCCAAGACCTCATCGATACGACCGTCGGCCTTGCGTAAGCTGTACAACGAGGCCACGAACTTCAGGTTGTCACGGATCGACAGTTCGGGATACAGCACGCCCAGTTGCGGCATGTAGCCGATCCGTTGACGTTGGGCAGTGTCCAGCAGCCGGGGGTCTGTCCCCCACAGCCGGACGGTGCCTTCGCTTGGGGCCAGGATCCCAGTCATCATGCGGACCGTGGTGGTCTTGCCGCTACCCGATGGCCCAATCAGTCCGTGCACGCTGCCGTCGGCGACCGTCAGATCAAGATCGTCGATCACCACGGTGTCATCGAAACGACGGCTCACGGAGTCGACCACGATGGGGGCGCGGGCCTCCATCAGGGTGTGTCGGGGCATAGGTGAGCACGGCGATCCATCATGGGCGCTTCTATCCCGTTTAGTGTCTGGTTCAACCTATGAGCCCGTTCCCGCTGTCCCCCACCCGATTGATCGTCGTGCTGCGGATCGTTGTCTGGCTGGGACTGGCCGCGGCGGTGTTGGGCTTGCTGACCGGATGGATTGTGATCGGCAGGACCAGCGAGGCCCTGCTGGCATCGTTGGAGTTGACCGACGACAGCCTTGAGGCGCTGGACGCCTCCGCAGGGCTGGCCGATGACACCATCGCAGCGTTGAGCGTCAGCCTGCAAACGCTGCAGGACACCTCCACTGATTTGGACGGTGCGTTCCTCCAGGGTGAAACGTTGATGCGCGAGCTTGCCGACCTGGTCAGAAACGACGTGGCGTCCTCAATCAGCGCCGTTGATGCGTCGCTTCCCGGATTGATCAACGTCGCCGGAACGATCGATCAGACGCTGGGAGCGTTGAGCGGGTTGCCGTTCGGACCGGACTACAACCCCGAGGAGAACTTCTCCGACTCGCTGGTGACGCTGTCGCAATCCTTGGACGGCCTGCCTGACCGGCTGGGCGAACAGGCCACCTTGTTGGATTCGACGGCCGACAGTCTGGTGGAGGTCGGGGATGGCATTGGATCGCTGAGCGAGGAGTTGGCCACGTTTGAGGCGCCGTTGTCGCGCACCGCCGAGTTGTTGTCGTCATATGACACGACCATTGGTGAGGGGCGGGACCTGGTTGATCAGTCGCGCACGGACCTGGAAGAGCAGTTGGTGATCACACGCATTGCCGTGGTCTTCACGGCGCTGGCGCTGGCAGGGTTACAGGTTGTGCCGTTACAGATGGCGGCCATGGTCCGTCAGCAATTACGGGACCAGGGGTCTGACGTTCAGGTCTGAGGCGGGCGCGTTGATTGTTGCACCTGGCCGCCCTGCTGGTCATGGGCGGGCAGGTCCCGCAGCCAGCCGACGACCTCATCCTTGAAATATCGAAAGACCCGCCCGCCCGGCATCTTGTGTGCCGGGATCGTTCCCTCGCGAGAGAGCTTTCGGACGTAGTCCAGATTCATGTCCAACATCTCGGCCACCAAAGCAGCGGTCAGGATGTCGGGATAGTCGTTCAGCGACCGATGATCTGGCACAACAGCCTTTCCTTCAAGAGGTGTTGAGACAGGTTACGACGGAACAGGACGGATTGACCACGTTATCCACAGATCTGCGGATTGGACCTGTCGTGGGAAGGACCCTTGTGCGAAGGTACATCTGATTAGGGCCTTGAGACTAGTCCAACCAAGGCGTTAGGTTCCCTTCTTCGACGGTATCTCACAACCATTTCGTGATCGGCGGTTGCATGAATCAGGGTCAGACAACCCAGATCACAGGTGAGGGGACGACGGCATCGAGTGGGGCGCCGTCCAGACGTGTTCGGGGTCCATTGAACGGTGGCTGGGTCCTGATGATCGGCGCGGGATTGCTGGCCGCCATCGCCAACTACGCCGTGCTGACGATGGACGCTCCCACAGCGGAGGTGGTTGTGCTCGACCAGACCGCCCCGGCCGGTACGCCGGTGTCGCAACTTCAGGTTTCTGTTCAACGCCTGGCCATCACCGATCCAAGTCGTCACGGGCTCGCTGTGGGGCCCCAATTGCCTGCTCTGGCTGAGATGGTCACAGCCCAGCGGCTTGACGCCGGGGTGATGCTTCGACACAGCGACGTACGACC
>JBBSNE010000303.1:0-3965 GCA_038232815.1 Euzebyales bacterium
AATTCATCCTCGGCGATCACGGCCACCCGGTTCACAAAGTCCATGGCGGCGGGGAAGTCGCTGAAGGTGAAGTCTTTGCTCAGCACAGGTCGGTCGGCGGCGGTCAGCACCACCCAACCATCGAGCCCCGCCAACTCCTGCATCAATGTCGCGTCATCAAGCAATGTGGCCATGCCCGTCAGTCTTGCATGGCGCTGTCCGGATCGTCAGTGACCGGGTCCGGCCCGTTAAACATCACCTCGACGAAGGGTTCGGCCAACACGTTCCACTGCCATTCGCGCAGCCCCAGTGCCTGTTGCAGTTCACATTCGTCCTGGGGGTCGTCCATGACGGCCCGTAGCAGATGGCGGCTGGGGCACAGCAGCCCGGCATCCACTCCGAGTTCCTCAGCCAGCGCGGCACGAACCACGCGCAGTTGGTCTGCCAACTGCCGGTCTTCGTCGGTGGAGCGCCGTCCGTTGCGCTGCGTCGGCTCGGGCGTTGCGTCGGTACCCGCGACCAACGCCGCAATGATGTCATCCCCGAAGGTCTGCACGGCCTGTCGGCGGACACCCCGCCGTCCAAGTTCACGAGACGACGACACCGGCGTGTTGGCCAGGTCCAGCAGCACCTTGTCGTTGAGGATGCGGCCCGGAGCGGTGTCGGTCTGTTGTGCCAGGACCTCTCGCACCGTCCACAAGGCCTTGGCCCTGGCCCTCGACCGCGGGTCCAGACGACCGACACCCTTGGTGCGTTCCCAGTCCCTACGATCCTCGACGGTGGGTTGATCCACGGTGGCCTGAAGTTCTTGCCCATACCACGGTTGTCGCCCGGACTCCTGCAGTCGCTGGTGCAAGACCGCCCACAGGCGCGGCAGGTCGGCCACATCGCCTGCGGCGTAGACGAGCATCTCATCGGTCAACGGCCGGTGTTCCCATTGCGCCCGCTGCATCTTGGCTTTGTCCGATTCCATTGCCACGCCCAAGATGTCGACCAGCAGCGTCTCAAGCCCCATCGGCATCCCCAGCACCGCGGCGGCGATCGCGGTGTCGTGGATCACGGGTGGGTCGACGCCCAATGCCTGAAGGGGGGCTACGTCGTTTTCCAGGGCGTGCAACAGCACTGCCCGGGATTGCAAGAATTCGGCGATTGGTGCCCAATCACCAAGCCGCATGGGATCCAACAACGCCACCCGCCCGTCGCCTCCGATCTGCACCAGGGCGGCGGCCCGGTAGTAGCGGTTCCAGTCGGCGCGTTCCACGTCGACACCGATGGGATCCAGATCCTGTAGCCACTCCAGCGCAGCGGGCACGTCGGCTTGGTCATCGATCAGGCGGTAGGAGTCCAATGGCATGGTGTGGCCGATGGTAGACCTGCCGTGGGCACCGACATCTATCCTTGCCCCGATGCGTCCACTCAACCTGCTGGCTGTCCACGCCCATCCTGATGACGAGGTGATCACGACAGGGGGCGTCCTGGCCCGGGCAGTCGCGCAAGGTCATCGCGCCAAGGTGGTGACCTGCACCGACGGGCGGCGGGGTGAGATCGTGGGTGAGGGCATGGACGCGGCAGAGATCCGTCCCCGCCTGGTCGAGGTCCGGGCCGGGGAATTGGCTGACGCCTTGGCAGCCCTGGGGGTCACCGAGCACGAGTATCTGGGTTACCACGACTCCGGGATGATGGGTTTGGACAGCAATTTCGACCCGGCGTGTTTCTGGCAGGCCGACATGCACGAAGCGGTCGGGAAGGTGGTGCGGATCATCCGCGAATTCAAGCCGTCGGTGGTGGTCACTTACGACGCGTTCGGCGGCTACGGGCACCCCGACCACATCCAGACACACCGGGTGACGCTTTTGGCAGTCGAGGCCGCTGCCATGACCAGCATGTACCCCGAGGCGGGGCCGGGATGGCGTACGCCGAAGCTGTACTTCTCATCGTTGCCCAAGTCATCGATCGCCCGCGCCAACGAGATGTTTGCCGAACTGGGTCTGCCTTCGCCGTTTGGCGAGGCAACCGATCCTGACCAGATCCCGATGGGCACCGACGACGCCCTGATCACCACCGAAGTCGACGTACGGCCCCACATGGATGCCAAGCAGCGGGCCCTGACCAGCCACCTCAGCCAGATTGCACCGGATTCGTTCTTCTTGAACGTTCCCGAGCCGATGATGGACGGCTTCTACGGCACCGAATGGTTCGTCCGGCGCCACAGCGACGTGGCGGTGCCAGACGGGGCAGAAACCGACTTGTTCGCGGGCTTGTAGGTCAGAACGTCCCAAACAGGCGGTCGCCGAAATCGCCCAGGCCCGGGACGATGTAGCCGACCTCGTTCAGACGCTCGTCGATCGCCCCGGTCACGATACGGATGTCTGGATCTTCCTGGGTCAAGTGGGTGATTCCCTCGGGGGCTGCCAGGACGCAGATCAGGGTCAGATCGTTTGCCCCACGCTGACGCAGCAGGTCGGCGGCGAACGCTGCGCTGCCACCGGTCGCCAGCATGGGATCCAGCAGCAACACTCGGGCGCCCCCAAGGTCAGGGGTCTTGTAGTAGTACTCGGTGGGCTGCAGGGTCTGTTCGTCGCGTTCCAGGCCGACGTATCCCACCCCGACATCGGGCAGCAGCTCGGTGACCGCTTCCAACATGCCCAGGCCCGCTCGCAGGATCGGCACCGCCACCACCGGTCGGCCCAGCACCTCGGCCTGCGTCGTGGCCAGGGGCGTGGTGACCTCCCTGGTCACTGTCGGAAGATCCCTGGTCGCTTCCAGTGCCAGCACCATCGCCAGTCTGCGGGCCAACACCCGGTAGCGCTCCGGTTGGGTGTCGATGTTGCGGAGTCCAGCCAACAGGTGGCCGACCAGCGGGTGGGTTGCGACGGTGACGCGATCCATAGGGCGGTCAGCCTACTCACGCACCGTCGAAACGGGTTTTGGCCGATCGGCGCGGGGGTCAACGGGGGCCTTTGCCAGGATTCGTGTTTACTACCACGGTCGGAGGTAGCTACAATCCAGCGAGACTGCGCCCGGAACCCCAATCGATCCACGCCCGTGTGACGGTGGGCCCGACTGCCGAGGGGCGGCTTGACGACACAAAGGGAGAATGTTCTTATGACGACGCTTACCCGCCGAATGGTGATGTTGGCACTGTTGCTGGTCATGTCGCTGGTGGCCGCTGCCTGCGGCAACGACGCCGATACGTCCACGACAGAGGAGGACCCCGCTACCGAAGCGGAGGTGGACGCCGCCACCGAGGCCGAGCCGACGGACATGATGACCGAGGCGACCGAGATGATGACGGAAGCCACGGAGATGATGACCGAGGCGACCGAGATGATGTCGGACGAGCCGACTGAGATGATGTCGGACGAGCCCACCGAGATGATGTCGGACGAGCCGACTGAGATGATGTCAGAAGGCGAGCAGGTTGGCGCCGCCAGCCTTGACGAGTTGTGTGCGCAGTACGAGGGCACCGAGCTTCCCGAGGACTTCAACGTCGGTCTTGTCACCGACATCGGACGGATCGACGACGGCACGTTCAACCAGTTCGCAAACGACGGCATGGAAGCCGCTGCCGACTGCCTGGGCTTTGAAACCGATGTGATCGAGACTGCTTCAGAGGCCGACTACGAAACCAACATCACCACCATCCTGGAAAGTGATCCCGAGGTCGTCGTGACCGTCGGATTCCTGTTGGCGGACCGCACCTTGGCAGCTGCCGAGGCAAACCCCGACGTCAACTTCATCGGGATCGACCAGTTCCAAGAGGAGTTCCCCGACAACTACATCGGCATCTTGTTCCGGGAAGACCAGGGTGGCTATCTGGCCGGGGCCATGGCAGCGCTGCTGAGCGAGTCCGGCACCGTCGGCGTCGTCGGCGGTCTGGAAGTCGTTCCACCGGTGGTTCGCTTCGTCAACGGGTTCGAAGCGGGCGCGAAGTCCATCACCCCCGACATCAACGTGCTGACCGCCTACACCGATTCCTTCACCGA
>JBBSNE010000304.1:0-3936 GCA_038232815.1 Euzebyales bacterium
CCGGGGTGCTTGAGATCGCCGACATCCACGTCGTCAACAAGGCTGACCTGCCCGGCTCGGACAAACTTCGGGCCCAACTACGGGACATGCTGCGCATGGGGCTGGCCCATGACGATGACGCCTGGGATGTCCCCGTCCACCCCACCGCCGCAGAACAGGGCGACGGCGTGGCAGAGCTGTGTGACCTGTTGGCCGACCATTGGGATTGGCTTGAGTCCAACCTGCGGCTGGAGCACCGCGAGCGGGACATGGCCGCCACCCGCGTCAAGGCACTGGTGCACGAGATCGTCAACGAACGCATCGTCCAGCCGACAACCGGCAGCGACTTCGACCAGATGGTCGACGCGGTCGCCGGACGAAAGATCGACCCTTCGGCCGCCGCCCGGATGCTATTGGACACCACAACTGGAGAGGACTGACCATGACCGACGACACCACAGCAGGTCGTGAGGCGTTGATTGCCGCGGTGACCGAGGAACTGGCCGATTGGGAGGACACCGAGCTTGCGGCGTTCCTAAAGCGTCGACCGGAACGGCAGGAGTCGTTCACCACCGCGTCGGGCCTGCCGGTCAAACGGGTCTACACCCCGGCCGACACCGCCGATACGCCATTTACCGAGATCGGCCTGCCCGGTCGGTTCCCCTACACCCGGGGGCCGTATCCCACGATGTACCGCGGGCGCAACTGGACGATGCGGCAGATCGCCGGGTTCGGCACGCCAGATGAGACCAACGAGCGCTTCCGCTACCTGATCGATCAGGGACAGACCGGCCTGAGCGTCGACTTCGACATGCCCACGTTGATGGGCTATGACTCCGACGACGACATGAGTCTGGGGGAGGTCGGCCGGGAGGGCGTCGCAGTCGACGTGCTGCCTGACATGGAGGATCTGTTCGACGGGATCGACCTGGAAGACATCAGTGTCTCGATGACGATCAACCCCTCGGCCTTCATCCTGCTGGCGATGTACGTCGCGGTTGCCGAGGAACGCGGCTACGACCTGGACAAGCTGTCAGGCACGATCCAAAACGACATCCTGAAGGAATACATCGCGCAGAAGGAGTGGATCTTCCCGATCCGGCCCAGCCTGCGGATCGTCCGTGACACGATTGCGTACTGCGCCGAGCACATGGCCCGGTACAACCCGATCAACATCAGCGGCTATCACATCTCCGAAGCCGGCTCGGATGCGGTGCAGGAGGCCGCGTTCACCATGGCCGTCACCCGGACCTATGTCCACCAGGTCGTCGACACGGGCCTGAGCGTCGATGATTTCGCGCCTCGGCTGTCGTTTTTCTTCGTTGCCCAGGCCGACTTCTTCGAGGAGGTCGCGAAGTTCCGGGCCCTGCGCCGTTACTACGCCAAGATGATGAAAGAGGAGTTCGGCGCCACCACCCCAGAGGCGATGCGGCTGCGTTTCCACACCCAGACCGCCGCAGCCACGCTGACCAAACCCCAGCCGTTGAACAACATCGTGCGGGTGGCGTTGCAGGCGTTGTCGGCGGTGTTCGGCGGCACCCAGTCGCTGCACACCAACGGGTTGGACGAGGCCTACGCGATCCCCTCGGAATCCGCCATGAAGGTGGCCCTGCGGACCCAGCAGATCATCGCCGATGAGACCAACGTGACCAACGTCATCGACCCCCTGGGTGGGTCCTACTACGTCGAGGCGCTGACCGATGAGTTCGAACGCCGCATCGGTGAGGTGATGGACACCGTGGAGGAGATGGGCGGCACCGTCGCCGCCATCGAGGAGGGGTATTTCCAACGCCAGATCTCTGATACCGCCTATGACTTCGCCAAGCGCAAGGGCAGCGGCGAACGGGTCGTCGTCGGCGTCAACAAATACGTCGATGAGGAAACCGGGCAGGAGATCGAGGTCCACAAGACCGACCCGGAATCCGAGCAACGCCAGATCACCCGGTTGAAGCAGGTCAAAGCCGACCGCGACCCCGACCGGGTGACGGCGACATTACAGGAGTTGCAGGCTGTCGCGGAAGACCCGGACGCCAACCTGATGCCCGCCACGATCGCCGCGGTCAAGGCCCACGTGTCGATGGGGGAGATCGTAGAGGCGCTGCGCGAGGGCTTTGGCACCTACCAGGAATCACCGACGTTCTGATCGCTTGCTTGTGAGCACCGTTGCGAAGGAAGTAGCCGGGCACTTGCTGGCCCACGGGGTGCAGCGGATCTACGGGCTGTGCGGCGGCCACATCCAACCGCTGTGGGATGAGGTGGCGCGGGCCGGGATCCGGGTGATCGACGTCCGCCATGAGGCCAGCGCGGTTCACATGGCCACCGCCGACGCGGAATTGACTGGCGGACTGGGTGTGGCGTTGGTCACCGCCGGGCCCGGACTGACAAATGCGGTCACGGGGATCGCCAA
This sequence comes from Euzebyales bacterium, assembly GCA_038232815.1. Classification (GTDB taxonomy): domain Bacteria; phylum Actinomycetota; class Nitriliruptoria; order Euzebyales; family Euzebyaceae; genus Euzebya. The sequence continues at coordinate 2,387 of JBBSNE010000304.1, forward strand.
CGCCGCTGTGGCCCGTAGTCCGGTGCTGGTCATCTCGGGCCGGACGCCCAGGCCACAGACCGGCATGTCGGCGATGCAGGACATCCCCCAAGCCGCCGTCGTGGCGCCGTTGTGCCGACGGGTGGAGGTGGTGTCGGAGCGCCATCGGGTCCTGCCCCAGTTGGACGCCGCCATCTCGGCCGCCATCGGCAATGACGGTCCCGCCGGGCCGGCCTACTTCGATCTGCCCGCGGATCTGTGGGACGAGGAGTTGACGAAGGCGGACAGCACCCCCGGACCCGCCGGACCCCGCCGCCGCCGACCGATGGTGCCGGACGATGCACAGATCACCGCCGCCAGCCGGTTGGTCCGGAAGTCGCGTCGGGTGGTGGTCATCGGTGGCAAGGCGGCGTTGGGGGCGCCCGAGGAGCTGGTCGCGTTCCTGGATCATTGCGGGGCGTTGTATCTGGACACCGGGGAGAGCCGGGGGGCGGTCCCACCAGATCATCCCGCGGCAGTCCCCGCGATGCGAGGCCAGGCGATGAGTCAGGCCGACCTGGTCATCACGATCGGGCGCAGGCTGGACTTTCAGCTGGGGTACGGATCACCGGCGGTATTTGATCCCTCCGCCGCGTTTATCAGGATCGGACGGTCCTACGACGAGGTCGCCGGCAACCGCCGGGCGGACGCCGAGATCTGGGGCGACGCCGACATGGCGCTGGCCGCACTGGTCGGGGCCGGCAGCCAGCCCTCGGATCCCGACCATTCCTGGGTGCAGGAGTTGCAGCAGGCCAACCAGGCGAAGTCCAGCAAGCTACGGCAGTCACTGACCACGGCCGAGCCCGATCCCGACGGGCTGATGCATCCCTACCGGCTGTTGGCGGAGGTCGCCAACCATCTGACGGCGGATTCGGTCGTGGTTGCCGATGGCGGGGACATCCTGTCCTTCGCCCGGGTTGCGCTGCCCCCGGTCCGCACCCTCGACTGCGGGTCTCTGGGGTGTCTTGGTGTGGGGGTGCCGTTTGCGACTGCCGCCGCGCTGGTTGAGAAGTCGGGCCGGCCGGATCCGCCGGTGATCGCGGTGATCGGCGACGGCTCGTTCGGGTTCAGCGCCATGGACGTCGACACCGCGGTTCGCCAGCAGGCCAACGTGTTGTTCGTGATCGCCAACAACGGGGCGTGGAACATCGAACGACATGATCAACTGCAGCGCTACGACGGCAACCTGGTGGGGGTCGACCTGCCGGGATGCCGCTACGACCTGGTCGCCGAAGGCCTGGGTGCCTACGCCGAACGGGTGGATGACGCCGACGGGCTTCCGGGCGCGTTTGGGCGGGCATTGGACAACCTGCCGGCCCTGCTTGATGTGCAGGTCAGCCGGCAACCGGAATCACCGGACTTCCGCAGTGGCCTTGCCGCGGTCCCCGCCCGGCAGGCCCTGCGCACCTGGGATGAGGCCGAACGGGAACGGCACGGCTGAGCTCTGCACCGCCCCCTGGTCACCACTCAGCGCGAATGTGGGGGCTCGGGTGGGCAAGACCATCTGCGGCGTTGATCGATCGAGAATTTCG
>JBBSNE010000305.1:0-3902 GCA_038232815.1 Euzebyales bacterium
GAACGGCCATGCGTCCCATCCGCACCGGCTGCTTGACCAGGCCACGTGCAGAGCGCAGCAACATCTCTGCCTCACCTGGGGTTGATTCAGCGGTCATCGGTTCGCGCTGGCCGGGCACGGGTGCAGTGGGTTCGACGTCCAACAACACGCCCAGGATGTCGGCCCCCGAGACGCCATCGATGGTGGCGTGATGATTTTTGGCAAAGATCGCGATGGTGTCATCTGCCAGTCCCGAGATGACGTAGGTCTCCCACAACGGACGCGAACGATCCAGGGGCCGCGCGTGGATCCTGGCAACGATGTCAGCCAGGGTGCGCGCATCCCCTGGTGGCGGCACGGCGATGTGGCGGACGTGATATTCCAGGTCGAAGTCCGGATCATCGATCCAGTAGGGATGATCCAGTCCCAGCGGGGTCGGCACCAGGCGCCACCGAAACGGCGGCAACAGGTGCAACCGGTTGCGGTAGGTCTCGATGACCGTGTCGTATCCGAACCCCTCCGCAGCGGTGGAGGGGTCCAGAAAGATGGTGGAGGCCACATGCAGGGGCAGCCCCGGCTGCTCCAACGCCAGAAACATTGCGTCCAGCCCGCTCAGTTGTCGCATGGATCGGCCTTCCACGTCTTGTCGGTCGACTGAGCCTAGTGCATTCCGCGAACGCGTTTCCTGATACGCCGGTAGCCGGAGCGGATTGGGTCCTGCAGTCGCGACAGGGTCTGCTGTTCCTGCGCCGCGGTCTGATGTTTGATCGCACCCGTCACACGGTCGCGTTGGTCCAACTCCCGCAGGCGTTGGCGGCGGCCGTACAACACCAGCGTCTCGCCTGCCTGGATGATGGTTTCACCCTCCGGCGCACCCACGTAGGTTTCCTTCGCCCGTTTGATGCCCAACACCAGGACCCCTTCGTCCGGCAGACGCAACTGCTTCAGGCTCTGGTCGGACAGCCAGTCGGATTCCCGGACGTGCAGTTCCATCACCGCATAGTCACCGGCGATCTCCAACAGGGCGGCGTAGTCGCGGACGTCCAGATCGGTGTAGCGCTTCAACGCCCGCGTCATGATCGGCCGCAGAGCCCGGTCGAAGGCCTTGGAGGAGGCCAGGAAGTAGATGCAGACCAGCCCGACGATGACCAGCAGGCCATTCAGGCTGAGGTCGGCCAACCCTTGGCTGGTGATCAACAGCGCCGACAGCGACGCCATCACCGACACCAACCCCACGGATCCGATGAAGATCAGGCTCATCATGATGCGCCGCCGGACCGGATGGTTGACCACCATCTCTGACTCCGAGGTGGTGAAGCCTGCGCCAGACAGTGCCGAGCGCGCCTGGAAACGGGCGGTCTCGCGGCTCAGCCCTGTCAGGGTCAACGCCACCGTGGCGACCCGGGTCACGATCAGGCTGGTCAGCGCGATCAGCAGCAGCAGGATTGCAGAGGCCATCAGCTTTGCCGCACCTGTCGCTTCAAACGGGCCAGGATCGCTGACATTCCGCGCATCCGTAGGGGGGAGATCAGGCTTGCCAGGTTCATCCGCTGATGAAAATCATCCTCCACCGCAAGGATCTCCTCAGCCTTGGCTCCGTCCAGACCCTGGGCCAGGATGCCGGCGAACCCCCGGGTGGTGGGCGCCTGGGGTGGGGCGTCAAACCACATCCGCACCGTGCCGTCGGGGGCGACGTCGGTGGCCAGGAAGAACGGTGACTGGCACTCCGTCACCTGTTCCATGGAGCTTGAGTCCATCCCCTCAGGCAGGGGCGGCAGCTCATCAGACATCTCCAACAACAATTCGGTGCGCAGTTCTTCGGGGGCAGCGGCGAAGTCGTCGACGATCGCTTCAAGCTTGGCTGGCAACGGCATGGGGGCCTCGCACGGTTCATACTGTTCACGGCTGGGAATCCGGTCCCTACAGTGGCAGCCGAAGATCCCCCGTGCCATCCACGTTAGGAACCAATGTCATGTCAGCCCCCACCGATCACTCCGAGAAGTTCACAGACTACGCCAACCCCGGCATTTTGGTCTCCCCCGATTGGTTGGCCGAGCATCTCGATGACGCAGATGTGGTGGTGGTCGAAAGTGACGAGGACGTGTTGTTGTATGACAGCGGTCACATCCCCGGTGCGGTCAAGGTGGATTGGCACACCGACCTGAACGACCCCGTCAGCCGGGATTATGTCGACGGGAAGCGGTTTGCGGAGCTCATGAAGTCAAAGGGCATCGGCCGGGACACCACGGTGGTGTTCTACGGCGACAAATCCAACTGGTGGGCGGCCTATGCGCTGTGGGTCTTCACCCTGTTCGGCCACCCTGATGTGCGCCTGTTGGACGGCGGGCGGCAAAAATGGGAAGAAGAAGACAGGGAGATGACCCGCGACAAGCCTGACGCCCCGGCCGACGTGGACTATCCGGTCATCGAGCGGGACGATTCCAAAATTCGTGCGATGCGGTCCGACGTCGAGGACCACCTGAAGACCGAGGGCAAATTGGTGGACGTGCGTTCACCGGAAGAGTTCAGCGGCGAAAAACTGCACATGCCCGATTATCCGCAGGAGGGCGCGATGCGGGGTGGCCACATCCCCGGGGCCGCAAGCGTGCCGTGGAAACGAGCGGCAGCCGACGACGGCACCTTCTTGCCCGCCGATCAACTGCGCGAGATCTATCAACAAGAAGTCGGTCTGAGCGCCGCCGACGATGTGATCGCCTACTGCCGCATCGGCGAACGGTCAAGCCACACCTGGTTCGTGCTGACCCACCTGCTGGGATTTGAGAAGGTCCGAAACTACGACGGCTCATGGACCGAATGGGGAAACCTGGTGCAGGCGCCGATCGAGAAGTCGGTATCTGGATCCAGCCAATGACCGAGGCCCAATGAGTGGAACCCAAAGCCTCCCAGAAGACTTTGATCCCGACACCTACCTGGCCTTGAATCCAGATGTGGGGGCGGCGGGCGCCGACCCCCAAGCGCACTTTGCGACCTACGGCATGCAGGAGGGACGTCCCTACGCCCGCCCCCATGCGGACCGACACGCCGCGGGCCAAAGCCTTGCCGACGCCATCAATTTCCACCCGCCCAGAAAGAAGGCGGGCGGTCTGGGGCTTGCAACGCATCCGGCGGTTGGGCAGCCGAACAGCAACGCGATCGCAGAACGCCTGATTGAGTCCTACCGCTACTCGGTTGCACACATGCCCGACCGTCTTGGCACCTCACCGGCAGATCTGTGGACGGGTGCAATCACCGAGGAGATGAAACAGCTGATCCAACGGCTGGACCAAGGTGACCCGCAGGGCGTGACATCCTTCATGCTTGAGTTCGGCACGAGGTACACCTGGTTCGGTGGGGTGACGACGGGGATCGATGGATTCAGCCGGAACGATGTCAGCCCCGAACGTGTTGCGTTCTCCTATTACGACAAACTGGTCTGTTTGGCAGAAGCCGTCGGAGTGCTCCCGCTTGAAAATCCCGAACAGGCCCACACCGAGCATTGGGGCAACAACGCCGCCATTGACCCGGACCACATCCGGCGCCTGCTGGAGGAGCGCATCGGATTCAGCCTCGCCCCACCCCTGGGGATCATGCCGGTCACCGGCTTGGCGGTGGGGACGACGGCCCTGCACTACCGTCACATCAACGCGGTCTACGCGGCATTGCGGGTCGCCGCGCTGACCAGCGCGGGTGACGCGGTCTGTGAGTACGGCGGAGGACTGGGATTCATCCCGATCTACCTGGCCCGCTTCGCACAACGCAGATATGTGCTGCTCGACCTGCCGCTGGTGAACGTGCTGTCGGGCTATGTCTTGGCCCATTCGTTGGGCGAACAGGCTGTGACATTCGAGGGCGAGGACGGCGACGGTCCGGTCTTTGTGACCGCCGGATGGAACTGCTTCAATCCGCCGATCGAGCGCTTCTCC
>JBBSNE010000306.1:0-3870 GCA_038232815.1 Euzebyales bacterium
CACGGTGACGCTGACGCGGCCCTCGGTGTCACTGCGCAGCTTGGTGCGCTTCGACGCGTCCGGCCACAGTTGCCGAAACGTCGTCTTGGAACTGAAGGTGTCAAACGTCGCCGACTGCTGGGTGGTGGCGTTGTTGATGGCCACGACGTATTCACGTTGCTCGTCGGCGTCGACCCGGCTGAGGGCATAGATTCCGGCGTCACTGCTGGCGTAGCGGTGGACCTGTGCGCCGTCGGCCAACGCGGGATGCGCCTCACGCAACGCGGCCAGGTCGGCGATGTGGTCATACATCGGGTGGCCCGGGTCGTAATTCTCCTGGGCGGTGGTGGCGTCGGTCCCGATCAGGTCATAGCTGTTGTACAGCGGCACCTGACTGGGGAACATGTCTTCGCGGGCGCGTTGGTCGCCAGGCCCGCCGGGGACGCCGGGTGGAGCGGAGAAGCCCTGCTCGTCGCCGTAGTACACGACCGGTTGGCCGCGGGTCAGATACATCAGCGTGTGGGCCAGCTGGTCGCGTACCAGCAACTCCTGCTCGTCATAGCCGTCTTCGCGCAGGAAGCTGCCGATACGTCCCATGTCGTGGTTGCCCAGGAACGTCGGCAGGCTGTAGGCGTTGGAGTCGTTGTCGATGTACCAGTCGTCGCTGGCGAAGAAGTTGCGCAGCCCGGTGGTGGCGCCGCCCTTGGCAAAGCCGGTGGCGGTGCCCTGGAAACCGAAGTCGACAGCGGCCTGCAGCCGCCCCTCGGTGGTGTAGTGCGACACGAACTCCGGGTTGGAATCATAGACCTCCCCGAACATGAAGAAGTCGTCATTACCCAGCGTGTCGGCATAGTCGGTCAGGGCCGGCCCGAACTGTGCCCAGAAGTCGGTGTTGACGTGTTTGACGGTGTCGATGCGGAACCCGTCGATGCCGACTTCGCGCACCCAGGTCTGATAGATGTCGATCATGCCGTTGACCACCTGCGGATGCTCGGTCCACAGGTCATCGAGGGAGGAGTACGGGCCTGAGGGGAAGTCCCCGTAGGTGTTGCTCTCACCAGCGAACGTCGAGGTTCCGCGGTTGTGGTAGTACAGCGGGTTGTCCAGCCAGTCCGGGAACTTCACATCGGCTTCGTCCTCAGGAACGATGGGCCGGTAGGGGAAGGAGTCCAGGTCGACCGGGGGGAAGGCCGGGTCGCCGTCGGCGTACACCCGGTCGTCGAAGGGCTCGCCGGAGGCGTCGCGGTATGGTTCCTGCTCGGTGCTGACGTAGGGCAGGTTGCCGCCGGAGTCGTAGGCATCGCGGTCGTAGGTGATCACGTCGGCGGTGTGGTTGGTGATGATGTCGAAGAACACCTTGATGCCACGGGCGTGCGCCGCTTCCACCAGCGCGACCATGTCGGCGTTGGTACCCAGGTGCGGGTCGATCTGGGTGAAATCGGTGATCCAATAACCGTGGTAGCCCGCGGATTCTGACCCCGGGTCACCCTGGACCGGCTTGTTCTCAAACGAAGGGGTAAGCCAGATCGCGGTGGTGCCCAGCCCCTCGATGTAGTCCAGACGATCAAGGATCCCGGGCAGGTCACCGCCGTGGAAGAACCCGGTGTCGGTCGGGTTCATACCCGTGGTACAGCCGGGCCTCCTCTTCTGGCGTGGATGGTCAACCCGCCGGCAACGGACAGGACTGGGACGACACCCCTGCGGCCACGGGGGCGATGGCGCTTGGCACCGTCGGGATGATCGTCTTCTTCGTGATCGTGTTCGCGATCATCATCGCGGAGTACCTGTAGCGCGCGTTCAGCTAACCATCGCTAGGCCCGTCCGCAGTTGACAACGTCTCAAGCATTCTTGCCACCCCGTCGTCGTCGTTGCTGGCCGTGGTTTCGTCCGCCGCCTCCAGCACCAGCGGGTGGGCGTTGGCGACAGCGATGCCCCTGCCGGCCCACTGCAGCATGGCCAGGTCGTTGGGCATGTCACCGAAGGCGACGATGTCGGCGGCGGTTATGCCGTGCGTCAGTGCGAAGCGTTCCAGCGCCGACGCCTTGCTGACCCCCGCCGCGCTGACCTCCAATAGGCCGGTGCTCGACCAGGTCACCGTTGCCATCCCGTCGGTGGCAGCGGTCGCTTGCTCGGCAAGTTCCTGTCCGACGTCGTGGGTGGCGCGGGCCAGGACCTTGACCACGGGACGGTCGAAGAACTCCTCGTCGTCGGAGATCCTGACCGCCGCATTGGCAACCAGCTCTGACTTCCGAACACCCTTGACGTAGGCCGTCTCGTGACCGAACCCATCGGCCCATTCCACGCCGAAGACCAACCCGTCGGAGACGTCACGCAGGGCGGCCAAGACCTGACGGGCGATGTCGGTGTCGAAGGCGTTGACCTGCACGACCTGTTCGGTGTGCAGGTCCATGACCAGCGCCCCGTTGGCGCAGATGGCAACGCCCCGGTGGTCCAACTGGTCGCGAACCGGTGCCAACCAACGGGGCGGGCGACCCGTGACAAGGACGAAGACCAGACCAGCCTTCTCCGCCTCTGCGACCGCCCTCCGAGTGCGATCGCTGACCGTCCCGTCGCTTCGCAGCAGGGTCCCATCGATGTCGGAGGCAACAAGCTTGACCATGCCGTTGCAGATTACTGCGTGGAGCGGTGGGAAATCCGGTCGAGCGTGACTCGGATATTCCAGGTGGATAAGGTCACTCGGCTCGGCCGGCTTGTGATGCGGAACCTGCGGAGCGACGAAAATGCCTCCGTGCCGCATGAGCAGCCGAGGTCAACCGTGTCCGACAGCCTGAGCTGCGGCGTCTGTTGCCATGAGGCCCAGGTCGAGTTGCACCCAGACCTTGTTCGCATTCCGACGGGTGATTCGACCTCGAATCGGTGGCTCCTCATCGTCTCCAACGCTCACCCAGTCGCCCGGCTGCGGATTGAACGCTGGGTCGGATGAGCGAGGCCCATGGCTGATCCACGTCTCCACGACGAGATCAGCGCCAACCGACGTGGCGTCGTACCACAGGTCGTACTGAATGTCGTTCAAGGCACTCATGATAGTTCAGCGGCTCCGGCCCCGAAAGCTCGGGTTCGCGATCGGACCTTCGAAGTGGCCTCGAACCCGATCGAACTGTTCAGGGGTCGCAGCGGCAAGCAAAACGGTCCAGTGCGGGGAGTCCAGCGTTGGAAGCAGAGGGAACCCGTCGGCAACGAGCGCGGAAGCATCGGCGACGAGCAACCGTCGACGCTCTGCGACGATCGGGCGTAAACGGGCGAGTTGGCCGTAGTCACCGTTGGGCACTTCGAGGACCGAGAAGCCCCAGACGCCCCACCGGTCGTGACACTGCTCGACCGAGCGCAGTAGCAGACTGTCCTCCATCGTTCGCACCCCAAGGCGTACGACCACGAGTCCGGACGGAGCATCTTCATCGCGGAGTGCGAGTGCCTTGAAGTCAACCTACCCATCCCCCGATCTCGAACGATCTGTTTCACCCTGTGTCGTGGTTGATCCTGGTCGCTTCCCACACGAGGGTGGACCTCAAGCAAACCCTTGGCGCAGATGGCAACGCCCCGGTGGTCCAGCTGATCCCCCCCGGGGCCAACCAACGACGCGGGCGACCTGTGACAACGACCAATACAGGCCCGCCTGTCCGAAGAAGTGATGAATCCCCGTCGCCAGTCTGGTGCGATAGGCAGGGTGATGACACCCGTCGAGCACACGGACATCGAGCTTGTGCACGCTGTTGCCCAACGCGATGTGGCCGCCCTGCGGGAACTGCACGGTCGACACGCCCCGTGGGTGCGGGCGCGGTTGGCGCGACGGTGTGCAGACCCGGGCCTGGTCGACGAGGCGGTTCAGGACACGTTCGTGGCCGTCTGGAAGTCGGCTCACCGGTTCGAGCC
>JBBSNE010000307.1:0-3867 GCA_038232815.1 Euzebyales bacterium
CCGATCGACCGGGTGCGGGCCTCGTTCTCGCGGATCGCCACCAGGCTGCGGCCAAAGGGTGAGCGGGTGATGGCCCGCAATACGACGTAGGCGGCGAGGGTGACGACGAAGACGTAGTAGTACAGGGTGGTGCCGGTCAATTGCAGACTGAAGAGTTCCGCAGTGGGCACCGACAGTCCGTTTGACCCGCCGGTGACGGGCTGCCAGGTCGTGGCCAGGCTGAACAGCAGTTGGGCGAAGGCCAAGGTCAGCATCAGGAAGTAGACCCCCCTGGTCCGAACCGCCAACCACCCGGTGACCAGGGCCACCATGACACTGATCACCACGGCGACCGCCAGCGCCGCCAACGCGTTGCTGGTCAGATCCCGGGCCACCAGGGCCGCGGCGTACCCACCGACCCCGAAGTAGGTGGCGTGTCCCAACGAGGCAAGTCCGGTGTACCCCACCAGCAAGTCAAGGCTTGCCGCCAGCAACCCGAAGATCAACACCTCGGTCAGCAGCGACACCCGGAAGCTGTTCAGAAGCAACGGCAGGACCAGCAGGACCACGATGACGGCCAGTCGCAGGCCCCAGGTGCGTAACAGCGTCACCGGGCGGTCACATCACCGAACAGGCCCTGGGGACGGATCAGCAGGATGGCGGCCATCGCACCGAACAGCAGGAACGGGGCGATGTCGGGGAACAGGGCCACGCCCAGAGCCTGGACCTGACCGATCAACAACGCCCCCAGGAATGCCCCGGGAATCGAGCCCAGCCCGCCGACGACCACCACGATCAACGCCAGGATCAACACATCCCAATCAAGCCCGGGACGCACACCCAGCACGGGGGCGCCGACCAGCCCGCCGAAGGCCGCCAGGGCACTGCCGGTGGCGAACACCCCGATCAGAACGACGTTGGTGTTGATGCCCAGGGCACTGACCATCGCCCGGTCCGACACGGCGGCCCGGACGACCGCGCCCAGGTCGGTGCGCTCGAAGGCGTAATACACCGCCGCGGCGATCACCAGTCCGACGACGATGACGGCCAAGCGGTACAGGGGATAGGCGTTGCCGAACACGGTGACGCTGCCGCCCAGCACCGGGGGTGGCGCCAGCGAGCGGAAGTCGTCACCCCAGATGATCGAGATCACATCGGACAACACAAACGCCAGACCCAAGGTCAACAACGCCTGATCCAGGTGGCCCCGGCCACGCAACGGCCGCACCGTCGCCGCCAGACCGCCGCCCAACACGATCCCTGCCACCAGGGCCACACCCAACGCCAGAACAAATGCGAGAGTGCTGCTGCCGCTGGGAGCCAACGAAAATCCGATGTAGGCGCCCAGCAGGAACACCGCACCGTGGACCAGGTTCAACACGTCCATCAGGCCAAAGATCAGCGACAACCCCACCGCCATGGTGAACAACAACAGACCGCGGGCCACCCCGTTCAGGATGCTGATCGCGTTGGCGTCGAAGAAGTCGCCGATCACCTCCACGGGCTAGGCCTGGGGCAATGGTTCGAACTCGCCCAGGTCTTCCACGACGACGTTGCCCAGTCCACCGTCGACCTCTTGCACCTCACGCAGGTAGATCTGCTGGATCGGGTCGTGGGTTTCGGGGTCAAGTGAGAACTCACCGCGCGGGCTTGGGATCGTGCCGACCCCGGCCAGTGCTTCGCTGAACGCCGCGGAATCGCTGGTGTCGACGTCGCCGTCGGTCAACGACAGATCGATCAGTTGGGCGGCGTCGTAGGACTGCATCGCATAGGTGGTGGCGGAGCTGCCGTAGGCGTCGCGGTAGGCCGCGTCGAAGTCGGCGTTGACCTGGTTGTCCAACAGGGGGCTGTAGTGCAAGGCCGTACGGACCCCCACGGCTGACTGTCCCTGCTGCTCGAGGATTCCGTCGTCGGTCAGGAACCCGGGGCCGATCAGCGGCAGGTTGCCCGCCAGGCCGAAGTCGGTGTACTGCTGGACGAAGGTGATGGCCTCGCCACCGGCGAAGAAGGCGAAGACGACCTCGGCGCCGGACTGCTGGATCTCGGTCAAAAAGGGCTGGTAGTCGCTGGTGGTGCCGAACGGTGGGAACAGTTCGGTCACGACCTCGCTGCCAAAGCCGTCGATGAAACCCTGCAGGTGTTCTTGTCCCGCCGCGTAGTCCGGGGCGATGCCGGCCACGGCCATGCCGCCGAACTCCCCAGCGGCCCACTGACCCAGCGCGAAGTTGGGCTGGCGGTTGGTGAAGGAGGTACGGAACAGGTTCGGCAGGGTCGGATCCAGATTGACCATGTCGGCCCCGGCGTTTGAGATGATCAGCGGGGTGCCGGCCTCCCCGAAGATGTCTTTGACGCCAAGAGCCACGGCGGAGCTGACGATGCCCGTCGCGACCGCGACCTGTTCTTCTTCGATCAGACGGCGGGCGGCCCGCAGTCCGACCTCCGGGTTGGCCTCGGTCTCGGCGGCCACGACCTCGACCTCACGGCCGCCGAGCATGCCGCCGTTTTGGTCCAGGTACAGCTGGAAGCCCTGTTGCATGTCGCTGCCCAGCGACGCGTACGTCCCGGACTGGGGGATCATCAGCCCCAGTTTGAACGGCGCCCCACCACCGGCGGCGGGCGTGCCAGTGGCGGTCGCCGTTGCGGCGGCCGTTGCGGACGGGGCGGCGGTGGCTGAGGGGGCTGCGGCGCCGGTTGCCCGAGATGTGGCCTGGGTGACTGCCTCTTCGGTATCACTGCAGGCGCTCAACCCGGTGATCGATGCGGCGGCGAAGGCCACGCCTTGCAGGAACTGTCGGCGGGATACGTCTTTGGGCTGTTGAGGCATTTCGGCTCCTGGTTGGAATCGCGGGACGATGGATCTTCAACTCATCATTTCACAAATCCGGGTACGTGCGTCAAGACTTTGTCATATGTGGAGACTCCGGGACGCACTCGTTGACCAATTCACCCAGGCCGTCGACCCGTCGGCGGCCGTTCGGCGCCAGTCAGAGTCGGCGGCAAGCAGTTCGCCGACATCACGGGGCGGCAACAACACCACCTGGTCATCCTCGACCCGGCCGGCGTGGGTCCGCCCGTCGGCCCGGACGGTGACGACCCTCATGCCTGCGCCGACTTCTGCACTGCTTGGAAGGTGCCGGTGACCTGCTGTGCACCGCCGACGACCTGTTCGCGGTACAACGACAGGGCTTTGAGTATCGGGGCGTCGCTGATGGCGAACAGGTCGGCTTGTTCATGTGCCTCGTGGTCCACCACGGCCCAGGATGGAACCGCGAACATGTCACCGGGCTCCCAGTCATGCCGGATCCCGTCGATGACGGTGCTGCCCGAACCGTGCAGCGCGACGAACACGCTGGTGCCGACCTTCCGGGCGGCTTCGGTCCGCTTTCCCGCCGTGATCCTGTGCATCTCACAGGCCAACGTCGGCATGACGCTGTTGCCGTTGACCGGGTTGACGAACTCAAGGCGCACCGCTGCGTCGTCGGTGGCATCGGACATCGCCGACAACGTGGCGTCGGTGTCGGCCCAGCGGTAGGCCAACAGGGGTGAGTACGGGGTCTGGGTCTGACCGGTCGACGCGCCCACGGGCACGGTGCCGCGGCCGCCGTAGCCGACCTCGGACTGGTTGTGACCCTTGATCGGCTGCAATTCCTCCACCGGATAGTTCTCAAAGAAGATGGCATCCAGTGCCTTGACGAAGGGCAGGTCAAGCCCGTCGAACCAGATCATACGCTTGTCGCCGCCGTTGTTGTGGTCGTGCCAGTGCCATGGCGGGGTCAGGATCAGGTCCCCCTCCTCCATGTCGATGGCATCACCGTCCACAGTGGTCCAGGTACCTGTGCCCTCGAGGACGAACCGTATCGCGCCTGGGGTGTGGCGGTGGCCCGGGGC
>JBBSNE010000308.1:0-3866 GCA_038232815.1 Euzebyales bacterium
CGGCTACCCCTCTGCCCAAGAGGAACACACCGTGCTCAGCCGTCATGACAGCGGCATGGACCCCCATGACGTCAAAGCCAGCGGGGTGACGCCGGTCGCGGGCCCGGCGGACCTGCAGGTTGCGCAAGAACAGGTCGAGGGGCTGCGAACGGACCCCGCGGTGCTTGACTACATCGTCAAGGTGGCCACCGCCACCCGGCAGTCCCCGTCGTTGACCCTCGGCGTCAGCCCGCGCGGGTCGACAATGCTGTTGAAGGCCGCCAAGGCCTGGGCCTGGTTGTCGGGGCGGTCATACGTGACCCCCGACGACATCAAGGCCATGGCCCTACCGTGCCTGCGCCACCGGATCCAGGTGCGACCGGATGTGGAGTTGGAGGGTGGCGACGCGGACAGCGTGCTGCAGGGCATTCTGGCAGCGGTCCCGGTGCCGCGATGATGCGTCTGCCAGCACATGAGTGACGCGAGGGCGCAGACCGACCCCCGATTGACGGCACCCGGCGGAAGCCCGCGCGTGGCCCCGGGCCGGGTCGGGGCCAACCCCTTGGCGGATGCCGTGTCAGATCCCGCGTCACCCAGACCGGTGTCGAACGGGGATCCTGAGGGGGTGTCGTTGGTCACGACCACACGGTCGTGGCCGGTTCCGACCTGGCGGTTGGCCGCTGCATTGTTGTTGGTCGGCTTGACGACGCTGTTCTTTGCGACCGGTGCGCTGGCCGCGTGGCTGGTCGGCAATCTGGTCGTGGTGGCGCTGGCTGTGGCCGATTGGGCCTTGGCGCCATCGCCTGCAGCGGTTGGTGTGCGTCGCGACGTGGAGGCGGTCCTGGTCATGGACGTGCCCAGCCCGTTGCGTTGGACCCTACAGAATCCTGCCGGGAGGGCGGTGACGGTGGACCTGGCCGATGCCCTGCCCCCGTCGCTGCGGATCCCTGACCGCCGCGCAAGGATGAGGTTGCCGGCAGGTGGTCGAGGTGTGGAGAATCAAACGGTGACGCCCGCCCGTCGGGGGACAGTGACACTGGGTCCCATCACCCTACGGTCCCACGGACCGTTGGGTCTGATGATGCGTCAAGCGGACGCAGATGTGACGACGAGGGTGCGGGTGCACCCGGCGTTTCCCAGCAGGGACACCGCCGAACTTGCACTGCAGCAGTCCAAGCGGCAGGCCGAAGGGCTGCGGACCGTCCGCCTACGCGGCCAGGGAACGGACTTCGAGGCCCTGCGTGACTACACCCCGGACGACGAAAGCCGCCGGATCGACTGGGCTGCGACGGCCCGCGCCTTGAAACCGATCGTGCGGACCTATCGCGCCGAGCGAAACCAGCAGGTGTTGATCCTGCTGGATCACGGACGAACCATGGCTGGCCGGATGGCGCGGCTGGCGGTCACGGATGTCGATGAGCGCCGAGAGGGCGTTGCACCCCGCCTGGAACATGCCATGGACGCTGCCATGGCCCTGACCCGGGTGGCCACCGGCATGGGTGATCGGGTCGGGTTGGTGACCTTCAGCGACACCGTCGGTGCAAGCATTCCCCCCCGCACCGGGTCAGCCCAACTGACCCGGGTGGTGCAGACCCTTGCCGATGTGAAGATCGACTTGGTCGAACCGGACTATCGCGGGGCATTCGTCGACGCGCTGGTGCGGTACCGACGGCGGGCCCTGGTGGTCGTCTTGACCGACTTGGCGGCCGCACCGGTGAGTGAGTCGCTTGCGCCCGCCGTACCGCTGCTGTCCCGCCGGCATTTGTTGGTGGTCGCCTCGCCCGCCGACCCGACCGTGCAGCAGTGGTCGAAAGGACCGCCCCAGGATCCCCGGGCCGCCTACCGCATGGCCGCTGCGCTTCGTGCGGCTGCCGACCGGCGACACAGCGCCGGGTTGTTGCGCGGGGCTGGGGCGCAGGTGGTCGATGCGGCCCCAGACGTGTTGCCCTCAAGACTGATCGACACCTATCTGGACCTGAAGTCCGCGGGGCGCCTGTAGCCCGCGTCGGGCACAGGATCCCACAGGGCGCGATCGGCCTGCATCAAGGTGCCGGTCAGCCCGTCAGCTGCCGCCGCACGCCCAGCCAGGATCCAGTAGGCCAAGAAGGTCGCCTCCGCCACGACGCCGATACCCACGCGCAGCCAGGTCGGCAGCGGGGCGCCCGTCACGAACCCCTCGATCAGTGCTGCGATACCAAACACGACGATCAGCCCGGTCACCACCGTGATCGCCCTGCTCGCCTGCACCCGCAGCGCCTCCCCCCGCCCCCGGTCCCCCGGGGCCATCCACGACCAGCCCAACGCCAGACCCATACCCGCGGCCACAAAGACCGCAGTCAACTCCAACAGCCCATGGGGCGTGATGAATCCCCAAAAGACCTCGCCGACCCCACGAGCGTGGAACAGCCCGCCCGCCAAACCCACGTTGGCCGCGTTCTGGATCAAGATCAGCACCGTCGGCAGACCCGCGGCAATGCCCACGACGAACGCGAAGAACCCGACCTGGATGTTGTTCAGCCCCACCTGGGCGAAGAACTGCCCCGAGGGCTGCTCGGAGTAGTACTCCACGAAATCGCCGGCGATCAAGGCCTCTTGAAGAGCTGGTTCGATGGCGGCATCCAGAGCCTGCGGGGATGCCGCGACCCACGCACCCAGGCCAAATGCCACCGCCAGGAAGACCGTGGCGGCAGCGATGATGTAGCCCCGAAGGTGCCACAACGCTGCCGGGAAGGTCTCTCGGAAGAAGCGCAGGACACCTGCCAGGGTCCGGGGACGGGTGCCGTACAGCGTCGCGCCGGCCGTGGCGACCAGTTGCGACAGCCGGGCCGTCAGGTCAGGGTCGGCGTAGGTCGTCCGGGCCATCGACAGATGGGTCGACGTGCGCTGGTAGTCAGCCACCAGCGTCGCCACATCGTCGGCGGTCAGACCTGCCGGGCTGCGTCTGGCAAGCTGGTCCAGGCGCTGCCACGTCGGCTGGTGCGCTGCGACGAAACGATCAAGGTTCACAAGTCCACCGTAGAGAGGTTGGTATCAAGATGACGGCAGCGGCCGCAGACCACTCGGCTGCAGGACAGTCGGCCTTGTACACGCCTGAGGCCGTCCGGGTCGATCTGCCGCTGGCCGATGTCGGCTCTCGAACCCTGGCGATCTTGATCGACCTGTTTTTGATGGCATCGCTGCTGTATTTCGTACTGGTCGCTGCCTTCTTGTCAATGGGCTCGATCTTTGATGACGCAACAGGTCCGGGCTGGGTCACGGTGGTGAGCATCCTGGTCTTGAACTTCTTGATCCTGTGGGGCTATCCGGTCGCATGCGAAACCAAGTTTCGTGGCCGTACGGCCGGCAAGGCTGCATTGGGTCTGCGAGTGGTCACCACCGATGGCGCGCCGGTGCGGTTCAGGCACGCTGCGATTCGAGGATTGTTCGCGTTCGTGGACTTCTATCTGTTCTTGGGCATCCCGGCGTTGGTCACCGCACTCGTGACCCGCAAAGGTCAACGTTTGGGCGATCTGGCGGCAGGAACGGTGACGATCCGCGATCGGTCGCTGGGCGGGCCGGCCGACCAGGCGGTGTTCTTCCAGGTCCCCGTCGGGCTGCAGACCTACGCAGCGACGTTGGATGTCCGTGGTCTGACCGCCGCGGACTACGCGCTGGTCCGCCGATTTCTCCTACGAAGCAACGCCTTGCGACCGGCGCACCGGTCCCGTCTGGCCACCGATTTGGCCAACCACCTCGCATCGCGCATGCAGCATCGACCCCCCTCCGGAACCCATCCGGAAGCCCTCTTGCTGTGCGTCGCCGCGCTGCTGCAACAGGGGGGCGACACGCGGGGTGGGCGCCAGCGGGTCCAGCCGCCGGACGCCATGCCGGTGCACGCCTCAGATGAC
>JBBSNE010000309.1:0-3858 GCA_038232815.1 Euzebyales bacterium
CAGTTGATGGGCAGGGGCGATGTGTTGCAGCTGACAACCTCCGCAGTCGCCGTAGTAGGGACAGGGTGGTTGCACCCGATGCGGGCTTTCCTCGATCACACGCACCAGGTCGGCAGTGGCGTGCCGCTTGTACAGGCGGCGCACGTTCACCTCCACTCGTTCCCCCGGCAGCGTGAACGGCACGAAGCACGCTCGACCGTCTGGCAGGCGGCCGACTGCGTCACCTCCATGCGCCCAACCGTGCATCGTGATCGTGACAGTCGGGTCCCCGGGATCAGCCACGCCGGGATGGTAGCCAGGAAATTGCCTTTTGGGCACGACAACCCCGTTTCGGCTACGAACCACCCCTATAGACCACCTCGACGCCGACGAGATGGGCATGGCGGTCCATCCCTGTTCGGCGCTCTGTCGGGCGCGGCGGCTCGACAGGCAACTCAAGGTCCCGGGGGTTCACCCCGGGACTTTGAGCGTTTCCTTGCCACCAACAGCGTCCATTCCCGTCCCGGCCTGGCGCAGGGGCGCAACCCGGCGGCAGTGAAGGCATCCACTGCTTCAGCGGTCCGCTCCACTGCGACGCCCGAGGCAACCAAGACCCCGCCCGGGGTCACCAAGGCCACCAACTCTGGCGCGATGGCCAACAACAGGTCGGTGATGATGTTGGCAATCACGACCTGCCCGGGTCCGCCGGCTTCGGCACAAGATCCAAGTGCCAGCGTGATGCCGTCCAGGCCATGGGTCGCAAGGTTGTCCTGGGCCACCGCAATCGCAACGGGATCGATGTCGACGGCGCTGACCGTTGCCGCACCCAGGGACCGGGCGGCCAGGGCCAAGACGCCGGTGCCGGTCCCGATGTCGATGACATGACGTCCCTCGAGGGGCAGATCCTGCAGGGCGCGCAGACAACCGATGGTCGTTTCGTGGTGCCCAGTGCCGAACGCCAGGCCCGGTTCGATGACAAGGGTGATCGGCCCCGCCGGGTCCAGCACCGGACCGTCGGGTGCCAGCCATGGCGGGGTGACGGTGACCCGTCCGACGGTGACCGGTCGCAGCCCTTCTTTCCAACGCTGTGACCAGTCGGCCTCATCCACCGGTTGCCACTGGCCGGCCAGCGGCATCGGAGCGTCTGGCCGGGTGTCGAACCAGGCTGTGGCCTCGCCCAGGGTCTCGCTGACGCCCGTCGGCTCCAGACCGGCAATGGTCAGGGAGTCGGACAACGTCTCCAGGGTGCACCTGGGCACGCGGTAGGCCCAGGTGACCACCGGTTACAGCTTGTTGTCGGCGTATTCGGCCCGAAGAACCTTTTTGTCGAATTTGCCGACGCTGGTCTTTGGAACCTCGTCGATGAAGATCACCTCATCGGGCAACTGCCAACTGGCGAACTCCTCGGCCACCCAATCCAACAGTTCTTCTTTGGTCAGGGAGTCGTCGGCCTTCACGACACAGGCCAACGGCCGCTCATCCCACTTCGGGTGGGGTATGGCGATGACGGCTGCCTCGGTCACCTTGGGATGACCGATCAGACGGTTTTCCAGGTCCACCGTCGAAATCCATTCCCCGCCGGACTTGACCAGGTCCTTCATCCGGTCGGTCAACTTGACATAGCCGTCCGGGTCGATCATGGCGACGTCGCCGGTCTTCAACCAGCGGCTGCCATCGTCGTCTGTGGTGAACTTCTCAAGGCCCCCCCGTCCATCGGGTTGGTCTGGGTCGTAGTAGGCGTCGGCGATCCAGGGACCGTTGATCTCAAGCTCACCCATCGTCTCCCCGTCCCAAGGTGCCTGGCTTCCGTCCTCGTTCATCACACGGGTCCGCAGCGGAGGGATGGGGATGCCTTGGGTCAGCCTGACTTTCATGGCCGCGTCCTGGGGCACCGATGATTTCACCCTGGAAATCGTTCCCAGCGGCGAGGTCTCGGTCATCCCCCAGGCGTGCATGATCGTGATGCCGAGATCGTCAAAGCCGCGCATCAACGCCTCCGGGACCGCAGAGCCACCGACCGCGATTCGATCGAGAGAGTCCAGGCGGGCAGGGTCGATCGTCTTGGCCTTGATGGCCTCCAACACGCCGTACCACACCGTTGGCACCGCAGCCGACACCGTCACGCCGGCTGTCTCCACCAGTCGCGTGATGGACTCCGGGTCCATGTACTGCGAGGGCATCGCCAACGACGCACCCGCCAAGAGTGCCGCATACACGGTGCCCCAGGCGTTGGCGTGGAATTGAGGGACGAGCGGCATGACCACGTCACGTTCGCTGATGGCCAACGAGTCGGCGAACAACGAACCGAAGGAATGCAGGACGGAGGATCGGTGACCGTACACGACCCCCTTCGGATTGCCGGTCGTGCCAGACGTGTAACACATCGCGGCGGCCTGCCGTTCGTCCAGCCGGGGCCACGGCGACAGCGGTGCGGCGTCAGCCACCAGGTCGTCATAGTTCGCGCCGCCGCTGATGCCGTTCCCTTGATCGTCCATCCACACGGTTTCAGCAACGGTGTCCGGTATGTCGATGGCGTCCCAGGCGCCACGCAGACTTTCGTCGGCAAAGATCAGCTGGTCATCGGCGTGCTCGATGATGTAGGACACCTGGTTGGCCGGCAGTCGCGGGTTGAGGGTGTGCAACACCGCACCCATACAAGGGACGGCCAGGTACAACTCGACATGGCGAGCACTGTTCCACGCGAATGTGGCGACCCGATCGCCGTCTCCGATCCCTTGGGCTTTGAGGGAGCCAGCCAGCCGCGCACTGCGGTCGGTGGTCTCCGCAAAGGTCTGCGTCGCGAAGTCATCCCCCACCCGGGTGGTGATGGTTTTGTCGCCGAACAACGTCTGTGCCCGTTGCCAGACCATCTGGAGGGTCAACGGCTCGTCCTGCATCAATCCCAAGAACATGCCTAGGTCACATCCTTCATCTGAATCGCCTCAAACGTCCAAACCTCTGACCCCGTCGCTGCAGGCTGCTGCGCGCCTTGTGTATCCGTGTCGGCCTGGGCGTGGCCGCGCTGGAATGACATGGACTGGACCCAGGAGTCGAAGTGCTCCTTGGTCTCCCACCGCGTGTAGACCAGGTAGCTGTCGGTTCCGCTGAGGGGGCGCAACAACTCGAAGTGTTGGAAGCCCGGCATGGTCTCCACCTCACCAGCCCGTTTGGCGAACCGGTCCTCGAGGGTTTCACGAGCCTGTTCGGGAACGGTCAGGACGTTGAATGCGACAAAGGGCGTAGTGGACATGCGTGCCTCCGGGGTCGGGTGGGCAGGGTAGTGGATCATGGACCGTTTGCTTGATGATTCGAAACGTCTGATGCTGGCCTGGCCGGGCAGAACCGTACCGCTGATGACGCCGATGGCATTTTGGTGGGATGGTCAGCATGTGTGGCTGTCCACCTCGGGGGCGTCGATCAAGGCACGCACCCTGCAACGCGACGGCACCTGTGCGTTGTATGTACCTCCGGCGGAGGAAGGCCAGACGGGCCTGTTGTTGCGCGGAACGGCCCGGGTGTTCGGCGTCAACGATCCCCTGGGACTGGCGCTTCATGCCGGTTTCCTGGCGGCGGCCCAGACCGCGTTGATGGTGAAGAACGCCCCGTCGATGATGGGCTACGTGGTCGATGCGCCCAAGATCCCCCAGGCCTTTCTGCCGACAAACCGTGTGTTGATCCGCATCACCGTCGATTCAAATGAGACGATCACCCCGCCGTCGGTCGGTACCGGTATCGCCCCGGCGTTGCCCGCAGAGGTGCCGCCGGAGATCCGTCGCACCCTGGCCGGACAACGTCGCGTGGTCATGGCAACCCAGGTCGACGGCGGGCTGGGACTGATGCCCGCCGTGTGGGGCGCAGGGTTTGGTTTGGATGTCCCGG
>JBBSNE010000310.1:0-3856 GCA_038232815.1 Euzebyales bacterium
GACGACGCCAAGGCCGCCGATCACGACCGGTACGCCCGGTTCTTCCACGGCATGTTGCAACGGGGCGTCTACCTGCCGCCGTCGGGCTTTGAGGCCATGTTCGTCTCGACCGCGCACACGTTCGCTGACATCGACACCACCATTCAGGCCGCACAAGAGGTGGCATCGACGCTGCTCGTCTAGCACGCAGTGACTGTCCAACGTCCGGGAACTCAGATGGCACCGAGGAACGTTGCCGCCGACAATGAACGCGATGGACCCGTTTGACCAAGACGACGGCCTGGATCAACCCGTCGATGACCCCGGAGGTGCCGGACATGGTATCAGTCGCACCATCGCTGTCGGCATTGCTGTTGTCCTGACCATGCTGGTCGTCAGCGCCCTCGCCTTGGGATCAGACAGTTCGGACTCTGAGATCCCGGAAGATCTGAGCGTTTTGGACCCCCCCGTGACACCTGAGGGCCTGGCCCTGACCGATGCGGTCGACGAACTTCCCGATCACACCCTGACCCGGTTCGGCGGGGAGGGCCAGATCCCGGTGCGCGACTATCTGGGCGGGCCGCCACTGGTGTTGAATTTCTGGGCCACGTGGTGTGCCCCCTGCGTGGCGGAGATGCCGGACTTCCAGACCGTTCACGAAGCGGCAGGTGACGACTTCAGGCTGGTCGGGATCAACACCAAGGATGCCCCCAGCAACGCGGAAGCCTTCGTCGACGAGCTTGGCATCAGCTATGACCTGGCCGTCGACCGGCAGGGGGACTACTTCAACGCCACCGGCAGCTTCGGCATGCCAACCACGTTGTTCGTGACCCCCGACGGCGGCGTGGCCTACCGTCACACCGGGCCGTTGACCATCCAGCAGATGGTCGACCTGCTGGCCGAACACCTTGACGTCACCGTCGACCTGTCGCAGGCCTGAGTGGCCAGAACTGCTCCCACGAGGCGGTGCGGTTGGTTGGATCCAGGCCCCACACGGTACGATGAGGGTTCAGCCGGACGACGACCGTGATGGGAGGGCAACCGAAGTGGACATGATCAGGGAATTCTTCTTCTCCATCGACGACATTTTCCGCGCCTTGTGGAGTTTCGGCAACGGTTTCGCCGGCTTGGCCGTCACCATCGGCAGCATCGTGCTGGTCGCGGTGTTCGCCCTGGCCGCCCAGCGCACCCGCGACGACTATGGCTGGGTGTCCGCCGTCTTCGGGGGTTGTGCGGCGATGATTGCCGGCCTGTGGGCCTTTGGCATCTTGCCGTCGGCCTGGATCTACTTCTTGGACGGGACCAAGGACATCCTGATCGACCAGGTCGTGCCGTCACAGGTTGCGGTCGGGGACTTCACCATCTTCGGCAACTTCTACCAGGTGTTCCGTGACTCCATCGTGATGGTGGAGACCATGGTCGCCATGGGTGCCTTCGTCGCCTTGGCTCTGTGGGTGCAGAAGAAATATCCCCGTAGCCTGGTGGAGGGTGAAGAGGCCCGGGAACAGTCCGGCGGGTACAAGTAGCCCGATGAGAGCCGACCAGGAAAGCATTCGACACAAGAAGGGAGCGTTCGCGGCACCGTGGGTCTGACCGATCAGGGACTCCACCCGGAGATGTATGACGACTACAAGATCGAGACCGTCGATCCGTCGTGGTTACAGGAACGGGTGAAACCAAAGCGCCACATCGGCCTGACACCAGAGCTGTGCATCCTGTGCCGAGCCTGTGAGGACGTCTGTCCTTGGGAATGCATCTGGATGTTGTCCCCCGACATCATCACCGACGCCGAAAACCCCGAAGTGCTGACGCTGGCCCAGTCCGCCTCAGCCACGTTCATCATCGACGACAACGAATGCACCCGCTGCGCGATCTGTGTGGAACGTTGCCCCTCCGACGCCCTGTGGCTCGGCCGGGTCGACGCCTAGACCGCGTCTTCGAAATCGACTGAAAGTTCTCAGCAGTGTCACGACTGATCCCCTCACCACCCAAGCCGGACGAGTTGAAGAAGAAGGTCCAGGACAACGTCGTCTGGAAGTCGATCTTCCGGCCGGGGTCGATCTACCGCAAGGGTTACCGCGACACCTCCCGGGACCGTGCCCTGGCAGCCATGAACAACGTCTTGTACCACCTGCACCCGGTCAAGGTGAAGCGGCACGGGCTGAAGCTGACCTACACCTATTGCCTGGGCGGTACCAGCTTTTTCCTCTTCATCCTGCTGACGATCACCGGCATCTTCTTGATGTTCTTCTATCGTCCTGCCGCGGGCCCCGGCAACGAGCTTGCCTATGCCGACATGCAGCGGATCATCTCGGGCGTGCAGTTCGGGGACCTGGTGCGCAACATGCATCGCTGGGCTGCCCACCTGATGGTGTTGACGACGTTCTTGCACATGGCCCGGGTCTTCTACCACGGTGCCTACAAGCCGCCCCGAGAGTTCAACTGGGTCGTCGGCGTCGTGCTGTTGCTGTTGACGCTGTTGCTGGCCTTCACCGGTTACCTGTTGCCCTGGGACCAACTGGCGATCTGGGCCGTTGCCGTGGGTACCCAGATGGCCGGGTTCACCCCGGTGTTCGGTCAACAGGTGCAGTTCGTGTTGTTGGGTGGGGTCGAGATCGGCCCCGAGACCTTGCTGCGCTGGTATGTCCTGCATGTGCTGGCCCTTCCGTTCGTCCTCACGCTGTTCCTGGCGGTCCACTTCTGGCGGATCCGCAAGGACGGCGGCATCTCCGGCCCGCTGTAGATTTTCCTAGGAGGCCCAATCAATGTCTGAAACCGTCGAGATCGACCAAGAGGTCTATGACAAGCTGATCGCTGAGGGAAAGAGCGAGCGCATCGCCCGCGCCAAGGCGAAGGCCGCGACGGTGCGTGCCCGCAAGCGGGCCGAGGGACAAGAGCTTGGCCCCAAGTCCTTCGAGGAACAAAAGGCCGCTGCTGAGGCCGCCGGGGGCGTGGCCAGCGGCGGGGGTGGAGGTGCGGCAACCGCCGTCGCCGAGGCACCCACCGGTGGGATGATGTCGGCGGAAGAGCGGCAGAAACGGGTCGCCGAAGCGCTGAAGCGCAAACAAGGCAACGTCGCCGAACTGCAAGAGCCCATGGCCAAACTGGCTGGTCAAAAACACACCCACCGTCTACTGGCCATGGTGCCGCCCGACGGCATCCAACAGATCAAAGCAAAGCAGGAGGACAAGGTCTACACCTGGCCACACCTGCTCAGCTCAGAACTGGTGTGCCTGCTGGCAGTCACCGCCGTCATCTTGTTGTTGTCGATCGTCCCCGCATTTCCCCTGCGTGAACTGGCCAACCCCAACCAGACACCGAACCCCTCCAAGGCCCCGTGGTACTTCCTTGGGCTGCAGGAACTACTGCGCTACTTCCATCCGATGATCGCCGGTGTGACCATTCCAGGGATCGTGGGGCTGACCGGCCTGATGACCATCCCCTACCTCGACAAGAACCCATCGGTGAAACCCGAGAACCGTAAGTTCGCCTATGTGTTGATGAGCATGTTCCTTCTCGGATCGGCCATCCTCACCATCACGGGATCATTCTTCCGCGGCCCCGGCTTCAACTGGGTCTGGCCGTGGCTTGACGGACTGTTCTTTGAGATCTGAGCTGATATGACTCCCATCCTGCTACTGCTCCTGACCATCGCCGGCCTGCTGGTGCTGCTGGCCTGGTACTTCCGGCCTATCCTTGCGTCCATCGCGGGCGACCTGCAATCGACGCCACCCCGCCGCCGAGAACTCCCGCCGGGCCTGGCCTCTGCCGATTGTGGCATCGGTGCCACCTTGATGGCCGCCGCCGCGAGCACGGGCACGGCAGCACCGCCGGAACAGGCTGAGGGCGCGACCCCGGTTGCCGATGAGCCCACCGA
>JBBSNE010000311.1:0-3816 GCA_038232815.1 Euzebyales bacterium
CCCTGCCCGTCGGTCAACCGCCCGTCGTCCAACAACTGCAACAGCGCATTGAACACATCCGGGTGAGCCTTCTCCACCTCGTCCAACAGCACTACGGAGTAGGGACGGCGGCGCACCGGTTCGGTCAGCTGCCCACCCTCGTCGTAGCCGACGTACCCGGGCGGGGCGCCCAGCAGACGGCTGACGGTGTGCTTCTCGCCGAACTCGCCCATGTCGATACGGACCATGGCCCGTTCGTCGTCGAACAAGAACTCCGCCAGTGCCCGGGCCAACTCGGTCTTGCCGACACCCGTGGGGCCCAGGAACAGAAACGACCCCAATGGCTGGTCCGGATCGGCCAGCCCCGCGCGGCTACGCCGCACCGCGTCCGCCACGGCGGTGACCGCGTCGGATTGGCCGACCACCCGCTGCGCCAGGTGGTCCTCCAGGTTGACCAGGCGCTCCCGTTCGCCTTCCATCAGGCGGTCGGTCGGGATGCCGGTCCACTTGGCGACCACCTGGGCGATGTCCTCGGCGTCCACCTCCTCTTTCAGCAGCCCACCTTCCGCCTGTAGCTCATCCAGTTCGGAGGCGGCCTGTTCCAGTTGCTGCTGCAGTTCGGGGATGCGTCCGTATTCAAGCTCACCGGCTGTCGCGAAGTCCCCCTCCCGCTTGGCCCGTTCCAGGGTCACACCGGCGTCCTCTATCTGTTGTTTGAGTTCGCCCAACTGTCCGATGGCACTCTTTTCGGCCTCCCAACGGCTGGTCAGCCCACCCAACTCGCCCCGCAGGGTCTCCATCTCATCGGCGATGGCCGCCAGACGGTCCAAGGCACTTTCGTCTCCGTCCAGCGCCGCCTTCTCGATCTCCAACTGTTTCAACCGGCGGTCCAACACATCGATTTCTGCTGGCATCGAGTCGATCTCGATACGCAGGCGGCTGGTGGCCTCATCGACCAGGTCGATGGCTTTGTCGGGCAGGAACCGGTCGGTCAGGTAGCGATCGGACAGACGGGCGGCGGCGATTAAGGCGTTGTCGGTGATCCGGACCCCGTGGTGAACCTCGTAGCGTTCCTTCAGGCCACGCAGGATGGCGACGGTGTCCTCCAGTGACGGTTCGCCGACGTGGACCGGCTGAAACCGGCGTTCCAGCGCCTTGTCACCTTCGATGTCGGTGTACTCGGCCATGGTGGTGGCGCCGACCATGCGCAGTTGGCCGCGGGCGAGCATGGGTTTCAACATGTTGCCGGCATCCATCGACCCCTCGGCCTTGCCCGCACCCACGATGGTGTGCAGTTCGTCGATGAAGGTGATCAGTTGCCCATCGCTGGCCTCGATCTCCTTCAGCACGGCCTTCAGCCGCTCTTCGAATTCACCCCGGTACTTCGCACCAGCGATCATCGCCCCAAGGTCCAGTGACATCAGACGCTTGTCCTTCAGGCCTTCGGGGACGTCACCGTCGACGATGCGTTGGGCCAACCCCTCGACGATGGCGGTCTTACCGACGCCCGGTTCGCCGATCAGAACAGGGTTGTTTTTCGTCCGGCGGCTGAGCACCTGGATGACCCTGCGGATCTCTTCGTCCCGTCCGATGACCGGGTCAAGCTTTCCGTCCTGGGCCATCGTGGTCAGGTCCTGGGCGTACTTCTCCAGCGCTTCATAGGTGCCCTCGGGGGTGGCGGAGGTGACGCGTTGGTTGCCCCGCACCGCCTTCAGCGCGGCCAATAGGTCGTCGCCTCTCAGCCCCGCTTCCCGCAGAGCCTTGCCGGTCGCGATGTCGGCGGCCGCCAATGCCAACAACAGGTGTTCGGTGGAGGTGTACTCATCTCCCATCGCGGTGGCACGTTGCTCGGCGTCATTCAGCACCGACATCAAGGAGGACCCAATCCCCGGGTTGGCGCTTGATCCCTTGGCAGCGGTCAACGACCCGATGCGCTCTTCGGCCACGCGGCGGACGTGGGTCGGCGTGACGCCGACACGGTCCAAGATGGGCGGGATCGGTCCCTCCGTCTGATTGATCAGCGCCAACAGCAGATGGGCCGGACGGACCTCCGGATTCCCACGCTGCGCGGCATCTGCAACAGCAGCCTGCAATGCCTCGCGAGACTTGAGTGTAAAGCGCTCAATATTCATAATGGTTATGATAGCAGAGGGTCATTCACTTTGCGGCGGCCGCCGCTCGCTCCAGGTTGCGCAACTGGGGATTGTCGGGGTATCTGGTGATAGCTGCCGCCACGATTTCGGAGGCGCGGTCACGCCGACCCTTGTTCAACAGGTATCTCGCAACCTCAGCAGCCACTTGGGGGTGTGAGGGCTCTAGCCGCAACGCTTCCTCGAACGCCTCTATCGCACCCTCCGGGTCACCGATAGCCTCTCGCGTGCGGGCCAGGGACAACATCGCTGCGAAGTCCCCCCCTGCACGTCGATCGGCCTCGACGAAGGCCGCCGCCGCCCGTTCGCCCAAGCCTTCGTCCAGCGACAGGACCCCGTCTTGTTTGGGGTATCGCGGTTCCCAGGGCGCCAATCCGGCAGACCGGTCGATCCGTGCCAACACGTCCAGTGGCCTGCCCCCTGCTCGGGCCCCGGAGAGAATCTCCACAAAGGACGGGACCCCAGCGACAAGGGCAATCAGACCTGCCACCACCCAGGCGATGACACGGACTCGGTTTGAGGGTCTGGACGGTCGGGTTCGGCCGGACCGGCGCTTGTTGCGTGACGTCTTCGTCGACGACCGGGTGACGGCCTGCGTGGATGCACCGCTGGCCAACCACAATCCGACCAGCGCACCGCCGCTGACCCACCCCAACACCGCAAGGGCGGGGTCATCGATGCTGATCATCGACTGTGCCTGATAGCCGGCCCACATGGCCATGACCGCGGCGGCAATCCGGCGGTCATACGGCACTGCAGTTCGGCGCACCGCCAGGAGCCCCGCCGCCGCTACCAACACAACCAAGGACAGGTAGGCCAACACCAACGGGATCCCCCCGGTGGCAAAGAACTGCAGGGGCACGCTGTGGGCCGCGTCGGCAAACGACTCCACCGACACGTCACCGGCCGTATCAGGATTCCGGTACTGGCGATATTCCCTGCCGTAGCGATCAAATCCGACGCCGGTGATCAGGCTGTCTGATCCCATGTCCAGGGCAGCGTTCCAGTAGTCCTGACGCAGTTCGATCCCGCGTTCGGTCATGACGCCGGCCAGTGGACCTTGGCCGCCGAGGCCCCCGATCATGCTTGCAACTCCGATGACCACAGCCACAGCTACGGCCGACACCAGCACGACCCGTCTCCGACGATCCCAATCAACCGACCACCCCAGAAGCGCAACGGCCACCACCACGGTCACCACGACCGGTCCCTGGAATGCGCGGGTCAACGCGATCGCCGTCAGCACCGCCACTGCGGTCAGTGTGGCCACCACCCGGACCCAAGACGCATGTCTGGTTTCCACGGCGACCCACACGGGGGCGATCAACGCCGCGCCCAACCAGCCGGCAGCGAAGTTCGGGTTGCCCAGCGTTCCCGGCAGCCCAGCCAGGGTCTCAAGGCCGATCGTCTCAAATCCCAGCCCAGCCCACTGGACGAAAACCACCAGCGATACCAGACCCGCGGCAACGGTCGTGGCGTACAACAACGGGCGGGCGACCTGGCCCTGTTGCAGGGCTGTTGCCAGGGCCAGCAGCAACAACACCAGGTACAGCAGGAACCCCCGAGTCGTCAGGATCTCTCCGAACCAGCTCAACAGCGGACGTGGCGAGGTCACCACCGCCATCAGTCCGAAGACACCGAAAACGGTGCTTGGCCACAGCAGCCACCCCTGACGCAACGTCTTCAG
>JBBSNE010000312.1:0-3815 GCA_038232815.1 Euzebyales bacterium
AAGGTGCAGGCTCCATCCACACACCACGGGTCCCTGGCGGGCGGTCCGGCGGGAGCGCATGAGGGTCCGGTGGGCCGGGCAGTCGCGGGGTTGGCTGCAGTGGATCGGGCGATGGCATCCATTCTGCGGGCGGTTGCCGAGGCCGGACCCGTCGACGGGCTGCCCGCCGCACGGCTGATCAGCCTGGCTGCAGGAGCAACCGGCTGGGACATCCGCCACCTGCGCCGCACCACCGACACCCTGATCGCCATGCCAGGCGTCTGGGCCGCCTTTGACCACGGTGAGATCTCCTGGTCACAGGTCCGTGGGATCACGACCGCCGCCAAAGGCCTCGCAATCGCCGACCGGCACACCCTCGACGGCCAACTATCAGGGGCCATCGCTGAGAATGCCACCGCGGAGCCGGACCGGATCGTTGAGGTCGCGGGTGATCTGGCGGGACGGCTGGATGATGCCGCGCAGGAGCGTCGTGACACCAACGCCTCAAAGGGGATCGGCCTGCGGTTGATCCCTGACCTGTTCGGCGGATCCACCATCCACGGCCAGTTGGACGACCAATTGACCGCCTTGGTTAGTAACGCCATCCACGGGGCGGCTGACCAACCGGTGGCCGATGATCATCAGCCTGTCGATTCCGACGGGAAGCCGATCCCACGGTCATGGTTGGCTCCTACCCGTCGTGCCGCCCAACTGGCTGAAGCACTCGGCCGGGTCTGCGCGGAATGGCTGGCGGGTCGCACCGGGCAAACCAATGTCGGTGACAGTACGGAAGAGTCCGACAGCGACGACGATCACGACAGCGGGGGCTTGTCCGGTGACATTGACGTGGACACCGCCGGCGGCGGCACCATAAGGGCCGACAGCGAAAGCCGCATTGGCGGCGGGACCGGTCGGGGGGCCCAGCCTGCCGCCCTGGTCATCGTCGACCTGAACGACCTGATCGAAGCTGACCGGCATGACCAGTCCACACCGATGGCACCCCGGCCGCAACGGCCCGGTTGTTGTGGCGTCTGGCCGGGGGACGCAAACGCCAATCAAACGCCCGCATCCACGCCCTGACCTGTGACGCCACCTACATCCCGGTCTTGACTGACGGCAACATCCCCATCGCCGTCGGCGACGCGACCGACCCAATCCCCCTGGCGATCCGACGGGCTGCCACCGCCCGCGACCAAGGCTGTCGCTTCCCCGGCTGTGACCGGCCCGCCCAGTTCACCGATCTGCATCATGTGATCTGGCGAGAACACGGCGGACCAACCGAACTGTCAAACCTTGCATCTTTATGTCGGACCTGCCACAACCTCGTACACCAACACGGCTGGCAGATGACGTTGTATGACGACGGCCGACTGAGCGTCCAACGGGGCCGCTACCAGTTCACCAGCCGACCGCGGCTGCGACCCCCACCTGCACGGCCACCTCCCACCGGCCCGCCCCGGACAAAAGCAGAGCCACCCAGCACCCCTTCGACTGCGGACCCACCCCCTGAGGGTTTGCCCTTCTAGCCCAGGCCCTCGACCGCCAAAACCCTATGAGCCTGTCTCTTCGGCGGGCTCATAGGCATGCGTTCCCACGCGCCTTGCACTCCTCCCCGAGAGTTGGCTGCCTTTGGACCGCGGTGCCCCCGTGGGCGGGCTCCGGTGGCCGTCGGTCGTGCACCTCGCCGGCGCCTTCCGCGGCCGTGGCGAGGATCCCTGCCAAATCAGCCGGCCCACCAGTGGCTGAATCTTCCGCGAAATGTCGGTGACATAAATCCGATCTCCGTCATCAGGCGTCGTCATGTCTGCCGAGATGGTGGATCACACGTTCGAAACGTCGAACATCCACGGCTGCAGGCTGGCGGCCTGGGGTCGTCGGGTGCTTCCGATGTTGCGGATCGGCACGAACGAGGTGTAGCAAGACCAGATGATGAACAGCCACAATGAACGAGCATGGACACCACCTGGGAATCACTGTCGACCGACGCCCCTGAGTTGGCGGCATCAATCACTGCGCGCTTTGAAGCCAACCGGCACCACATCATCGGGACCATCAGAGCAGACGGGTCAGTCCGCCTCAGCGGTATCGAGGTCGAAATCTCACCCCGACGTGTTGGCGTGGGCATGATGCCAGACTCTTTGAAGCTCGAAGATGTGCGACGTGACGCCCGTGTCGAACTGCACTCCGCCCCGTTGGACGCAGACCTCGTGGAGGGAGACGCGAAGCTACGCGGTGTACTCATCGAGGACGGTGAGACCTTGGGGCAGCCCGGGGCCGCATTCACCCTTTCCATCACCACTGCCAGCCTGGTGAAGGTGGTCGGCGACCAACTTGAGTTCACGACCTGGTCACCCAAGTCCGGGCGCATGACGCGCTACCGGCAATAGGTGGACGACGCATCTCAGACCAACGCGTCCCCCCGAAGGACCAGAAGCCCGACGACCATGAGTCCTGTGGCCATGGACAGGCGAAACGCCAGGTCGTACTGCCCGCGCAGTCCCGCGGTCAGCACGCCACCCAACAGAATCGCGCACGCAATCCCGCCCACGATGGAAACAACCGCCCCGCCGGCCGACAGACCCGCGACGTCGCCAGGCGGCGCAATCAGCACCACCGCCGCCCCCGCCGCCAGCAAACCCACGGTCAGGGTCAGGCTGGGACCCGCCCCCAGACGTTGGGGCAATCCGCGGACCCCCGCCACGGCGTCAGACTGCAGATCTGGCAAGACATTGGCGAAGTGCACCCCTGCGCCAAAGCAGGCGCCGGTCACCGCCGCCCACCACGGCGCCAGGCCAGCCCCTGCCGCGGCGGTCACAACCGAGGGCAACAAGCCGAAAGACAACACGTACGGCACGCCGCTGGCCGCGGTCGCCTTCAGACCCAGGTTGTATGCCCAACCGGACGCGACGGCCACCAGATGGACGATGGCTGCCACCGCTCCCAGGGCCACGGACAGGACGACGCACAGCCCGACCGCCACCGTCGCGGCAACACCGACCGTCCGGCCGGTGACCTCGGCCCGTTCAACGGGTTTGTCGCCCCGCCCCAGGTCCCAACCCCGTCGGGCATCAAGCCAGTCGTTTGACCACCCGATGGACAACTGACCCATCAATACCGCACCGACGACCAGGCTCAAGGGTCTGATCCCCAACCCTGCCGCCAGACCCAGGCCTAGGCTGACCATCGTCACGACCAGGGCTGGTCCCGGATGGCTGGCCCGCCACAGCCCCCGAAGCCTCACCCGCGTCTGCGCCGCAACAAAAGGAACAGGCCGATCGCGGCGGCGGCAACAAGCACCGCTATGCGGACGTCGCCACGGATCGTCGGGGCCAGGGTGACGACCAGCAACGGGACCATGACGACGGCGGTCAACACCCGAAGGTTTCGTAGCCGCTCCATCACCAGGGGTGGGCCGGCGTGGACATCGGCGGGATCAGGGGGAACGGGGGGAACGGGTGTGGCCGCATCGTGCTCCAACGCGACCCGCCGGACCTCCTCCATGCTGGAACCAAGGATCCGAAGTGCGTCATCACGAGCGCCCTCGGCAACCATGACGTCGGTGTCACCCTCGGATCCGTCAACGGCCCAGGCCTGCACGCCCGCGTCGTTCAGCACCGTGACAACCGCACGAGCAGTGCGAGGGTCGAAGGCGGTGAGGGTCTCACCAGGTCGATCGGGCACATTCACGCCGGGCGGTCTCCGTAGGGGTAGCAAAACTTGACACATTTGGGGTTATGGCGCGCGACACCCGTGCACTAGACTTGGGCAGTCGGTTGTAGCGATGGAGGAGACGACGACTGTAGTGGGACGTGAACGCATGCCGTTGCTCTATCGGG
>JBBSNE010000313.1:0-3810 GCA_038232815.1 Euzebyales bacterium
ATGCTCACGGCGCCCCTCGACAGGGACACGGGCGTGGATCCGGGCCCGACAGTCCAGCGCCACCGCCTCCAGACGCACGATGGTGGCTGATTCCTTCAGCTCGAGTTCGCGCTCCTGGGTGGCCACCTTGTCGACCAGCGAATCAAACCGTAAGGCATCCGGCAGGGAGAACGATACGACACCGGACTGCACCAGCAGAACAACCAGGAGCGTGCCGACCGCACCGGTGATGGCACCTTTCTTCCCCTTGCTCATGACGTCTCCCTGGTCGGGTTACCCATTTGACTGCGTGGAACGCCGAAAGTTGTGCGCATGGTCAAACCGCCTGCGGTTGTCACATCACCGACGCTATCGCAGTGGCGACGTAGTCGACGTTGTCCTGCGTGATCCCGGCGACGTTGATACGGCTGCTGGGTATCGGATAGACGCTGTGCTCGGCCTGCAACTGGCCGACCTGCTCCGGGGACAGTCCCAAGAAACTGAACATGCCAC
The DNA here is from genome assembly GCA_038232815.1 of Euzebyales bacterium. GTDB lineage: Bacteria > Actinomycetota > Nitriliruptoria > Euzebyales > Euzebyaceae > Euzebya. The sequence continues at coordinate 493 of JBBSNE010000313.1, forward strand.
GTTCACCCGCGATGTAGTCGAACTCATCGGCACCAGTCGCGTGGGCAAGCCGCCCGGCCAGCAACGCCCGTAGCCCGTTCAGACGCGTTCGCATCTGTGACACCTCGTGTTCCCAGGACGCCGTCAGCGCTTTGTCGTCCAAAATCGTTCCGACTATGGACGCACCGTGCGCCGGGGGCATGGAATACAACTCTCGTGCGATGTTGGCCATCTGACTGGTGTCGGTCCGCGCGCCCTCGGCTGTGGCGTTGACCGTCAGCGCCAGGCCCGTCCGTTCGCGGTACAGCCCGAAATTCTTTGAGGCCGAGTAACTGATCAGCATCTCGGGCAAGCGGGCACTGAGCATCCTCACCCCGTAGGCGTCTTGTTCCAACCCCTCCCCCAGCCCGTGATACGCAATGTCGACGTACGGGGTGAACCCGCGTTCATCAGCCAGGTCACCGACCGCGTCCCATTGGTCACGGCTGAGGTCGGCACCGCAAGGGTTGTGGCAACACCCGTGCAGCAGGACCACGTCACCCGGGCCGCGTTGTTTCAGGGTGTCCAGCATCTGGTCGAACTGGATGCTGTGCGTCGAGCGGTCGTAGTAGGGATATTGCTGCATCTGTAGTCCAGCGGCCCCGAGAAGCGGGATGTGGTTCCCCCATGTGGGCGTGGACACCCACAGTTGTGTGTCCGGTTTGGCACGCAGCAGCAGACCCGCGCCAACACGAAGAGCGCCGGATCCGCCAGGCGCTTGCACCGCCCCAATTCGTTGGTCACCGACGGCTTGGTGATCCAGACCGAACAACTCGCGCGTGACACCTGCGATGAACCGCGCATCACCTGGAGGGGACACATAGACCTTGGTGTCCTGATCCGCCAGGACGCGCTGTTCGGCTTCGCGGACAGCCTCAAATATCGGGGTGTTGCCGTTGTCGTCTTTGTAGACACCGACGCCCAGGTCGACCTTGTTGGGATTGTCATCTGTGCGGCACGCGACGGTTGTTCCCAAGATCGGGTCTGGCGGCAGGGGCGACAGGTTGTCCAACATGGGAACCACTGTAGTGGTTGTGGCTAGGACCATTCCTCCTCGGAGTCGCCGTTGAACCACCGCTCGGCCTGCTCTCGGGTGATGCCAAAACTGTTCAGGATGGCCGCTCCCGGGGAGTTGTCGTCCCGCAGCAGTCCCAGCAACAGATGTTCAGGTCCGACCCTCGTCCTTCCCCGACGACGTGCCTCACGCATGGCCTGGTCAAACAGCTTCTTGGCATCTCGTCCGAACGGCACGTCCTTCCCGACGGGCTCGCCTGTGACCGTTTGCTCCTGTGGGCCCGGCCCCGGAGGATTGAAGGCCGCCTTCACGGCGTCAGCCAATTGTTCCAACGGAACATCCAGCGCCTCGACCGCTTGGGCGGCCAACCCCTCCAGTTCATCCAACAACCCGAGCACGACGTGCTCGGTCCTGACCTGGTCGTGTTGGGCCTGGCGCGCGTGTTCCTTGGCAGACTCCGTCGCCTGCCTTGCTGCATCGTTCAACCGGGCGAAGATGGTCGCTGCCGTCGATGTCGCGTCTGACGGTTCTCGCGGCACGAATCGTTTCTGAGCCGCCTGTCTGGTGACGCCCATGCTGCCGCCGATCTCGGCCCAAGAGGCGCCGTCCTGACGGGCCTGCTCGACGAAGTGTCCCACGACGCCGTCGGCCATCCCGGTCAGTTCCTGGCTGACGATGACCGACTGTGAGAGGTGGTGTAGGGCGTCACCGTCCGGGTCGGCGCCGGTGACGGATGCGATGATGTCGTTCAGTTGAAAAGGTAGTGCCATACGTCAACTGTACGTTGACAGCTACAACCGTCAACGTGGGGTTGACAAGTTTTTGATTCCGGGCATGGCCGGAGTGGTAGAACCCGGGCGTGAACAACTCCCGCGCATCCGCAAACTCTGTCGAGCAACACGCCGAAGACGCCGCGCGCAGTCGCTGGGTCGAACGTCTGGGCAGGTTCGGCTTCGCCGCCAAAGGAGTGTTGTACCTGGTTATCGCGGCCATCGCCGGCTCCGTCGGGTTTGGCAGCGGCGGCAGTCAGGCCAGTCAAACCGGCGCGATCAGCCAGCTGTCGGAGCAGTCCTACGGCACCGCTCTGTTGGGCTTGTTGGCCATCGGTTTGGCGGGTTACGCCCTGCTTCGGCTGGTCCACGCCTTCACCAACCCCAGCGGGGAGGACGGGGGCAAGGGCGTGGCGATGCGGCTGAGCTACTTTGCAAGGTTCCTGATCTACGGGGCGTTGACGGTCTTCACGATCCTGCAGCTGACCGGCGGCAGCAGTAGTGGCGGGGGTGGCGACAGCCAGCAGCTGACCGCCCGGGCGCTGGCCTTGCCCGCAGGACGCCTGATCGTGGCGGCCGTTGCCATCATCATGTTCGTCGTTGCCTTCTATCAGTTCAAGAACGCCTGGACGGCGGGGTTCATGGGGCAGATCACCCGGGCGTCGGACGCACAGCGCCGTGTCATCCAGATCATCGGCAGAATCGGGTTTTTCGCCCGTGGCATCGTCTTCGCCACCGTCGGGGTGTTGTTGGCACGGGCTGCATTGCAGTCTGATCCGTCAGAGGCGGGTGGGGTGGACAAGGCGCTGCAGACCATCGCTCAGTCCTCCGCCGGTCCGGCGGTGTTGACCATCGTGGCGTTGGGACTGGCCTGTTTCGGCCTGTTCTGCCTGTCCGTCGCCAAGTGGGGCACCGCCCGTACAGCCGGGTAGGAACCCATGAACCGCCGCCCGCGCTACCCGGCCGATGTCTTGGCCGTTCCCAGCAAGAAAAGGCCACCGGCCCGGCAGGTGGGTCTGCAGTTGGGCATCAGCCTGACCGACCGCGCCAGCGGGTTCAGCGGGACCGTCGTTGAGTATGAGTCCGGCGTGATTGTCCTGGAGGCCCCAGATGACGGTGGCCAGCGGGCATTTGCCTACACCGCAGACGGGTTCGCACAGAACGGGGCGCCGATCCGTCTGACCAAGGTCGGGGTGGGCATCAAACGACCGGCCACGTTGACCTCTGCCAGCGGCGCGGTGGTTGCACGGGAACACACCGCACAGGTCGCTCGTGCCTCACGGATCTGGGTGGAGGGAACCCATGACGCCCAGTTGTTGGAGAAGGTTTGGGGCGATGAGCTACGGGAACTGGCCATCGTGGTCGAACCCCTGGGCGGCGCTGATGACCTGGTTGCCGAGGTGCGGGCATTTTCCCCCGGGCCGACACGACGTCTGGGTGTCCTCCTGGATCACATGGTGGTCGGATCCAAGGAAACTCGCATCGCAGACGACGTCAGATCGACCTTGCCCGGCG
>JBBSNE010000314.1:0-3797 GCA_038232815.1 Euzebyales bacterium
ATCAACAACGCACCACCCAGCAGTCGGCGACGTTTGACACCTTCAGTTCCAAGACGACGTTTCGGCAACTGTGGCCGGACGCGTCGAAGCGCACCAAGCTGCGCAGTGACACCGAGGGCCGCGTCAGCGTCACCGTGCCGCCGCTGTCGGCAGTCGTCTACCGTGCGGAACGGCCGATCAAGAACGACAAAGCCACCCCGGCGCCGTTCTTCAGCAGCCCTACAGCCGGCGGTACCGTCGGGGGGCGGGCAGAGATCGGCGTCAGCGTCCCCAGCGACAGCTTCACCCAGGTGACGCTGGCCTGGCGCCGGTCGACGGTGCCGACTGGACCGTCCTGGGTACCGACGACAACGCCCCGTACCGGGTCTTCCACGACGTCACCGACCTGCCGATCGGCACCATGATCGAGTATCGCGCGGTGGCACAGGACGCCGACGGCGACATCGGGGTGGCCCAGACCTACGCCTTCGTCGGTGAACCGGTGACAGACGGTGGCAGCGGTGGTGGTGGAGGAGGTCCCGTCACCCAGCCCGACGCCGTGTCGGTCCCGGGGCAGCTTCAACAGCGAGGTTGGGTGCCCGGATGACTGGCAGCCCGACTGCCCCCAGATCGACCTGTCACTGGACGCACAAGACCTGGTCTGGATGAAGACCTTCCAGGGTGAGCAGGCCATCCCACCCGGCGGGTATGCCTACAAGGTCGCGATCAACGACAGTTGGGATGAGAACTACGGTGTCGGCGCCGAGCGCGACGGGGGCAATATTGACCTGACCGTGCCTGACGGCACCGACGCGGTGACCTTCTACTACAGCCACCAGACCAACTGGGTCGCCGACAGCGTGAACATGCCGAACCTGTTCACCGCACCCGGCAGCTATCAGAGTGAGATCGGCTGCCCGGGTGACTGGCAGCCCGACTGCCTGCGATCCTGGCTGCAGGACCCCGACGGCGACGATGTCTGGACCTTCACCACCGAGCAGATTCCAGCCGGCAGCTATGAGGTCAAGGTTGCCCAGGACCAGAGTTGGGACGTCAACTGGGGCGTCGACGGCGTTCGGGACGGCGGCAACATCGCCTTTGCCGTCAACGACGGCGAGGGGGTCGAGTTCTCCTTCGACGAGGCCAGCAAGATCCTGACCGTTTCCACCTTCCCCGCAACGGGGGCCGGTGGCGGCGGTGGAGGGACCCCGGACCTGTCCACCGAGGCAGCCCACTGGCTGACCAGGCAGCTGATCGCCTGGGATCTGCCCAGTTCACGTCAGGGTTGGACCTACCGGCTGCACACCGCACCCGAGGGCGGGCTTGCGATCGACGCCGAAGCCATCACCGGTGGCAACTCGGTCCCGTTGACCGAGGTCGAGGGTGGCCTGCCTGCAGACCTGGCCGAGCAATACCCGCACCTGGCCGGATACGAGGCGCTGGCGCTTGGCAAGAAGGACGCCAAGCAGGTGGAGGAGTGGCTGACCGGTCAGCTTGCCGTTGCTGCCTACGACGACCTGGGTCGCCTCCGCGCTGCCACTGGGGTGCAGATCGCCGGTGTCCTGGATGACATCTATGCCGACGCGGCAACGCAGGACCTGGGGATCACCTGGCGCGGGCCCAATCCGACCCTGCAGGTCTGGGCACCCACCGCCAAGGACGTGGATCTGCTGATCGGGCAGCCAGGCCGGACTGAACAGCGGGTCGAGATGCGTCGCGATGACGACGGCGTCTGGAGCGCCAAGGGCACACGCAAATGGGAGGGAGCCCGGTATGCCTACGAGGTTGACGTCTATGTCCCCGTCGAAGAGGCGATCGTCACCAACGTCGTGACCGACCCGTATTCCGTGGCCCTGACCACCGACTCGGTCCGATCGGTCATCGCCGATCTTGACGACCCGGCGTTGAAGCCGCGCGGATGGGACGGACTGGAGAGGCCCGAACTGTCTCAGCCCGAGGACTCCTCGATCTATGAGTTGCATGTCCGCGACTTCTCGATCACCGATGAAACGGTGCCGGCTGCACAACGCGGCACCTACCTGGCGTTCACCCAAGCCGACAGCGACGGCATGCGCCATCTGCGCTCGCTGGCCGACGCCGGACTGAACACTGTGCACCTGCTCCCGACCTATGACCTGGCCACCGTCCCCGAGGATCCAGCCGACCAGAAAGAGCCGCCCTGTGACCTGACCGCCTACGGGCCCGTCTCGCCCGAACAGCAGGCCTGCATCGCCCAGGTGGCAGACCAAGACGGCTTCAACTGGGGCTATGACCCGTGGCACTACACCACTCCCGAGGGGTCCTACAGCACCAATCCCGACGGGGCCCGGCGGACTCTTGAATACCGCCAGATGGTCCAGGCGTTGAACACCAGTGGCATGCGGGTTGTCGCCGACGTGGTCTACAACCACACCTTCGCCGCCGGCCAGGACGACAAATCGGTGCTGGACCGGATCGTCCCCGGCTACTACCACCGCCGCGACGCGGCGACCGGCGATATCGCGACATCTACGTGCTGTCCGAACACTGCCACCGAGCATCGCATGATGGAAAAGCTCATGGTCGACTCGTTGGTCACCTGGGCGCGGGACTACAAGATCGACGGGTTCCGGTTCGACCTGATGGGCCACCACTCCCTGGCCAACATGCAGGCGGTGCGTGACGCCCTTGATGCGCTGACCGTGGCTGCCGACGGCGTCGACGGGTCCGGCATCTACCTGTACGGCGAAGGCTGGAACTTCGGTGAGGTCGCCGACAACGCCCGCTTCGTCCAGGCCACCCAGCAGAACCTGGCCGGCACAGGCATAGGGTCGTTCAACGACCGCATGCGCGATGCCGTGCACGGGGGCAGCCCGTTCGACGCCGACCCTCGCCAGCAAGGCTTTGGCACCGGTCTGTTCACCGACCCGAACGGCTTGGGCACAAGCGGTGACGCCGCAACGCAGGAAGCACGGTTGCTGTACCTGCAGGACCGCATCAAGATCGGCCTGGCCGGCAACCTGCGCGACTACACCTTCATCGACCGGACCGGCGAGCAGACCACGGGCGGGGCGTTGGACAACACCGGGTACGCCGCCGACCCAGCGAAACCGTGAACTACGTCGACGCCCACGACAACGAGACCCTGTTCGACCTGACCATGCTGAAGATGGACCCTGACGCCACCACGGCGGAGCGGGCCCGCATGAACACCGTGTCACAGGCCACCGTGGCGTTGTCGCAGGCCGTGGCGTTCTGGCATGCCGGCACCGACGTGTTGCGGTCGAAGTCACTGGATCGCAACAGCTACAACTCCGGTGACTGGTTCAATCGGGTCGACTGGTCCTATCAGGAGAACACGTTCGGATCCGGGTTGCCACCGGAACCCGACAACGGGTCGAAGTGGGACTACATGCGACCGCTGCTCGAGCGGGCCGACGAACTGCGCCCCACGCCAACCGAGATCACGGCCACCCATGAGCGGGCGGAGGATCTGCTGCGGCTGCGCTACTCCTCCCCGCTGTTCCGGTTGGGCGACGCCCAGGCGATCCAGCAGCGGGTGACGTTCCCGGACGGCGGGCCCGACCAGCCCCGCGGTGTCATCGTCATGACCATCAGCGATCAGCAGGGGACCGACCTGGACCCACAGTGGGAAGAGATCGTGGTCATCTTCAACGCCACACCGGACACCAGTTCGGTCGCCGTGGCTGATGCCGGCGGTTTGCAGCTGCACCCGGTGCAGGCTGGCGGCAGCGAAGACCTGGTCAAGGCCACTGCCGTCGGTACCGACACCGTGGAGGTGCCGGCCCGCACCGTGGCGGTTTTGGTCCGCCCCTAAG
>JBBSNE010000315.1:0-3794 GCA_038232815.1 Euzebyales bacterium
GACTTCTCGGGCTACACCGACATCGCGATCGGCGTCGCGCTGCTGTTGGGGTTCAGGTTCCCCGACAACTTCAACCGTCCCTACGCGGCGGTGACGCTGCAGGACTTCTGGCGGCGTTGGCACATGACCTTGTCGCGCTGGTTACGGGATTACCTCTACATCCCGCTGGGTGGATCCCGCGGATCGAACCTGGCGACCGAGCGAAACATCATGGCCACGATGCTGCTGGGGGGGCTGTGGCATGGGGCCGCCTGGAACTTCGTCCTGTGGGGAGGGATCCACGGCGGGTGGCAGATACTGGAACGCCGAGGGGTCTTGTACGGCGGGGAGGTACCGCATGGGTTCGCCCAACGACTGATACGCGGTCTGATCACGTTCCATGTGGTCTGCATTGCCTGGGTGTTCTTCCGGGCCGAGTCGTTCACCGCCGCATTGTCGATGTTGGCCCGTCTGGTCCAGGGCTGGGGGCGGTCGGCAGCGCTGGATCCTTCTGTGCCGTTGTGGTGGTTGGCGCTGGCCATCGTGATACCGCTGCTGGTCCAACTGCTTCCCGGCGAGGTGGGGCCGCGCGTGATGGCGGTGTTCAGCCGGCGGGGCGTCGCGTTCCAAGGCGTGGCCCTGGCGGGATTCCTGATGGTGGTGGAGACACTAGGCCCCGTCGGGGTTGCCCCGTTCATCTATTTTCAATTCTAAGAATTTTGTGGCGCCGTTCCACGTCCACGGCTTGGACGACAGGCTGCGCAGAGTAAGACAGACCCGCCAATCCATTGATTCGAGTCCGGCCATTTGTCGAGAAGGTTCACGTTTGGTTACGTGCCGTATCAACGAGGAAGAATCCTTGCGATTGCAAGCACCGCCGCCCGTACGGATGGCCGTAGGGGTGGCAACTTTCGACACGTCTATGCCCCTGACCGCAGTCCGTTGTTAAGCAAAGTAATGATGTGGTCGAAGAACACGTAAGCGCTCTCCACCCGAGCCAGCCAAAGCACCCCACTGGGGTTAGTCGACGCCGGACCGGGTAAGGAAGCGCTCACATTCCGTAAGGAAATCCAGGCTTAGGAGGCCTACACATGACTGTTACCCAGACTGGGCGCCGTATGGCACTCGTCGGGCTGTTGGCGCTGATCGGCGCGATCCTTCCGCTCTCGGGAGTATCGGCGCAAGATGGCGACCTGACACTTGACCTCGAAGGGGAAACCAACGTCGACTATGCGATCGCATGGTCGCAGCAGGCGTATCCCCCCGCTGCCCTAGACGACGCTGATGAGACAAACGATCCCGAGCGTGCCTTCATCGGCCGTGACGATCTGTTTGCTGACAACCTTTCCTCTGGTGCTCTGCAGAACACTGGCCCGCTGTTGCTGACCGCAACCGGTGCCTTGTCCGCAAACACCGAAATCGAACTAGAGCGTCTTGGCGTCGAAGACGTCACCATTCTTGGTAACGCTGACGCCGTCGACCCCGCGGTCGAGGCCGAGCTGACCGAGTTGGGCTACAACGTCGACCGCCTTGGCGGCCTGACCCGTATCGAGACCGCAATCGCCATCGCCGCAGAGGACGAGGCCGACACCACCGCAATCCTGGCACGTGCCTATGAGTCCACCGAAGACGGTACTCAGGCATTCGCTGACTCCCTGGCCGCTGGCGCCTGGGCAGCTGAGGACGGCTATGACGTCCTGCTGACCCAGACCGAGGTCCTGACCGGCAACACTGCTGACTACCTCGAGGCTGCAGGCTACGAACAGGTCATCATCGTCGGTGGGACCATGGCTGTTTCGCAGGAGGTCGAGGACGCTGTCGAGGCCATCGGTCCTGACGTGGTCCGCGTGGCCGGTGCCACCCGTTTCGAAACCGCGATCGAGATCGCCAACGCACGGGGCTTCGAGACCTCTGCTGACGCCAATGTGACCCTTCTGGTCGACGGCCAGGCGGATGACTCATGGGCTGACGGCTTCCCTGCCGCCAACCTGGCAAGCCTGGGCGACTACCCCGTCGTTCTGGCCAACTCCGCAGACACCAACCTGCCCGAGGCGACCACCGAGTTCCTGGTGGACGATGGGGTGGACAATGACGGCGGGGAAGGCCCCGACACCCTTGACGATGTCGACCTGATCTGTGGCTCTTCTGTCCCGGATGATGATGGCAACGACCAGTGCCAGCAGGCTGCCGATGAAACCGGCACCGAAATCGCTCAGGTCGAACTGATCACCCAGGTCGGTACCATCACCGAGGTCGACACCGCAAACGACACGGTCACCTTCATTCCCGAGGGCGAGACCGACCCTGTGACAGTTGACTTCACTCCCGGCGAGGACACCTTCATCGTCGACGGCGTGATCGTCACGGCTGATGAATTCGAAGAACAAGCCGACCCCGGTGACACCATCGCGGTCGTCGACAACGCCGACGGCTCGCAGACATTCGTACTGTCCAACAACGACGGCGCTGGCGGTGGCGGCGGTGGTGGAACGCCTCCCCCCACGTCCGGTTTCGTGGGTAACGTCGATCTTCTCCAATTGGAGTACGACATCATCGACCCGGCCACCGGAGCCATCTTGAACGAGAACATCAGCTTCGCTGGTGACCTGTTCACCGTTGACGGTGCGACCGTTACCGAGACCGCCTTCGTGAGTGACATCAACGAGGGTGACACCATCTCCGTCATCACCGACACAATCCTGGGTACCGACACCCACAACCTGGCCAACCAGGTTGTGACCGGCTTGGTCACCAATTCGACCGCTGGTGGGACCGAAACGACCTTCCAGGTCGATGGCGTCCTGGGTGACGACCCGTTGGACGGGGATGACGTCTTCTATGAGGCGTCGCAGATCCCCCTCCCCGGTGCGGAGCGGTACTCCGTCGATGGTAGTGATCCGTTGCTCACCACCTACACGCAGTTCCAGGACGCCATCAGTGATGGCGACACCATCACCTACACCCGTGAAGGCGACATCGAGACCTTCGATCTCACCGACAGCGCATAACAGTCCATAGTCAGCACTTGGGCTGACGATCTAGTCTGTGCCCCGGGCTCGCAACCGCGAGTCCGGGGCATTGCTTTGCCCGGCTACTCCGGCGGCGGGGGTTGTTGGCGGGCGTACCTGCCGACGGCCAGGCCCAGGATGATCAGAACCAGGGCGGTGCCGCGCAGTCCCCAGCCATCGTCGGTGAAGAACGACACCGTCACCGCCAAGACGGCGAACAGTCCCAGCCCGATGGCAAGCCTGGTCAGCAGACGACGGTGTCCAGCATCCTGAGTCATGCCGTCATACTTTCCCTCAACCGATCTGGGCCACACAGAACACCCGGCGGAACGGAAACCAGGTGATGCCGTCTTTCGTCGGATACGCCGCCCGCAACAAGGGGGCCAGGTCCGCCCGAAACGCCCTCCATTCCCCGTCATCGAACACTGCCCTTATGGGCCGCAACGCCGTACCGCTGACCCAGTCCAGGACCGGGTCTTGACCCTCCAGGCGTTGCAGATAGACGGTCTCCCACGCATCCACCGCGGCGCCGGTTGCCGTCAAAAGGTCGGCGTACCCGCCAGCGTCCAGCACCGCGTCCTCATCGCGCAGGACGACGCCGCCCAAGGCCGCTTTCCACGTCGACGACGCGGCCAGCTCTCGGATGATCGCGTGGGAGGGGTAGCCGAAGTTGCCGGGCACCTGGAACGCCAACCATGAACCGGACGACAACGCCCGCGCCCACGACGTCAACATCTGCCCGTGCCCCGGGACCCATTGCAAGGCGGCATTGCTGATCACGACGTCGGTGCCCGGCGACGGTGTCCA
>JBBSNE010000316.1:0-3789 GCA_038232815.1 Euzebyales bacterium
GCTGTTTTCGGGTGGTAGTTGCCCGTGCCGATGTGGACGTATCGTCGAATGCCGTCGGGTTCACGCCGCACGATCAGCGACGTCTTTGCGTGCGTCTTCAGCCCGACCAGTCCATAGACGACGTGGACGCCTGCCCGCTCAAGCAGTCGCGCCCAACCAATGTTTGCTTCCTCATCGAACCTGGCCTTCAGCTCGACCAGGGCGACCACCTGCTTACCGGCCTCGGCGGCATGGGTCAGGGCCGTCACGATCGGCGAGTCACCCGAGGTCCGATACAGCGTCTGCTTGATCGCCAGGACGTCGGGATCCTGTGACGCCGCCGTGATGAAACGCTCGACAGAACTTGTGAAGGATTGGTAGGGATGACGCAGCAGGATGTCGCCCTCAGCAATCTCGGCAAACATCCGTCGCGGACTTATCGTTGTCGCGCCTGCGGCGGGACGAAGCCTGGGGTGCGGGGCGGGGGACCAGGACTCATAGCGCAGCGTCGGTTGGTCCAGATCCGCCAATTGCGCCAGGTCCGACCGTCCCAACAGCCCCCGTACGTGGTAAGTGTGCATGGGCCCGACGTCCAGTTCTTCCTGTAACAGCTGGACTGTCGTTGCGGGCATGTCCGCGGCGACCTCCAATCGCACGACGGCACCGAAGCGGCGCCGGGACAATTGCTCCTGGATCGCCAACAGCAGATCTTCCGCCTCATCCTCATCGACCGCGACGTCTGCGTTCCGCGTGACCCGAAAGACATGGGCGTCGTCAACCTGCATGCCGGGAAACAACGTCGCCAGCTGCCAGCTGATCAGATCCTCAAGTGGAACCCAGGCCCGGATGGAACCCGGCACCTGCCAAAAGCGAGGCAGTACTGCCGGCACCTTCACGCGGGCCAATTTGACATGCCCGGTTTTGTGATCGCAAACGGTGACGGCCAGCGATGTGGCGAGGTTCGATATGTAGGGGAACGGGTGACCCGGGTCGACGGCCAAGGGCGTCAACACGGGAAAGATCTGTTCGGTGAATTCTGTCTTGAGGCGGTGCAGCGTTCGTTCGTCCAGGTCCGCGACATGCACGATGCCGACGCCACGCCGGGCCAACAGAGGGACGATACCCTCATGCAACACCGTGGTGGAATGGTCCAGCATCGGCCGGACTCGCCGCGAGATCGCTTCCAGTTGCTCTTCTGCCGTCATTCCGTCCGGGGTGCGTTTTTTGAGGCCTGCAGCAACCTGGTCACGCAGACCGGCAACGCGAACCATGAAGAACTCGTCCAGGTTGTCGGCAAAAATTGCCATGAACCGCAACCGCTCCAGCAGCGGTACCGTCGTGTCGGCGGCCTGGGCCAGTACCCGTCGATTGAATTCCAACCACGACAACTCACGGTTGTTGAACAGCGTGGGGTCGTCCAAATCCATAACTGGTGAGCGACGAAAGCGTCCGTCGGGACCGCGTGGCCGCGGTCGTTGCGCAGACCGGGAACCGGGCTGGGACGAAGAATCGATCGGGGTCAACAGCCATAGGCTATCGCCCGCAGGTTCTTACAGTCCTGTGACAGCCCGGTCGTGGTCGTGCGGCGTGCGATGTATGGGGGCAAGGTTTTAGATATGAGCGTTCTGTCTGACACGTCTATAGACCCCCTCGGGCGGCCACCACGACATGACGGGCCACAACGTGTCGTCGCCCTGCCGCGCTGGGTTTCAGCAGCGGCCGGGGCGGTGTCCGCGGCCGCTGCCCTGGGGGTGTCAGAGGCGTTGACCGGACTGTTTCGACCCATCCCCTCGCTGTGGCTGGCCGTCGGCAACGCAGTGGTTGATTTGGTAGCAGGCACCCCGCTGAAGTCGCTGGCCATCGCGCTGTTCGGGACCAATGACAAGACCGCACTGATCTATGGGACTGCAATCCTGGTCGTGGGGTTCGGCGCGCTACTGGGCCTGGTTGCGCGACGGTCGTGGGCTGGGGCCACAGCCGGGTTCGTAGGCTTTGGACTGCTGGGGGTGCTGGCGACGACCGTCAGTCCATTGGACTCATCCACCTGGGCGGCCCTTTCCGCGGTCGTCACTGTCGGCGTGGGCGTGCTGGTCCTGAGACACCTCCACAGTCGGGGCGCAGTCGCTGAGCACGGCGGTGGCCGAAGGGAGTTCCTACGCGCGGCGGCGGTAATGGCGTTCCTTGCAGGGGGAACGGGCGCCGCCGGTCATTTCCTGACGGCGCGAAGGCAGACATCGGCGTCACGCGCGGCGGTGGTGTTGCCCCAAGCCCAACCTGCTGTGACAGTTCCCCCCGGCAGTTCGTTTGACGCCCTCGAGACCGTCACGCCCCTGTTCACGCCGAATCGGGACTTCTACCGCATCGACACCGCGCTGATGGCCCCGGTCGTTGAGCTTGGCGACTGGACCCTTGAGGTCCACGGCATGGTCGACCGGGTTGTCACACTCACCTATGACGACCTCCAAGGCATGGATCAGTTTGAGTCCGACATCACCATCGCGTGTGTCAGCAACGAGGTGGGGGGCGGGTTGATCGGCAACGCACGATGGCAGGGCGTGCGGTTGGCGGATGTCTTGGACCTGGCTGGTGTCAACCCCCAAGCGGGCCAGATCGTCGGTCGGTCCGTGGACGGCTGGACCGCCGGGTTCCCTACCCAGGTGGCATTCGACGGTCGTGACGCGATGATCGCGGTGGGTATGAACGGGCAGCCGTTGCCCATAGATCACGGCTTCCCTGCGCGACTGATCGTTCCGGGCCTGTACGGCTATGTATCAGCGACAAAGTGGTTGCAGGACATCGAGTTGACGACCTGGGAGGCATTCGACGCCTATTGGATCCCTCGCGGGTGGGCCAAAGAGGGACCTATCAAGACCCAGTCGCGAATCGACGTGCCGGCCGCACGTCAACAGGTATCTGCCGGCCAAGCTGTTGTTGCCGGTGTCGCGTGGGCCCAGCAGCGCGGGGTCGCCATGGTCGAGGTGTCCATCGACGACGGGCCGTGGCAGCAAGCCGAACTCGCTGAGGAACTGAACATCGACACCTGGCGCCCTTGGCGATACCAGTGGGACGCGGTGCCCGGCGAGCACCGGCTGCGGGTTCGTGCGACCGACACGGCTGGTCGCACGCAGTCTGAACAACGGGTTCCGGTCGCACCCGACGGGGCGGAGGGGTACCACACCCGCACTGTGCAGGTCAGTTGAGTTCGGTGTGTTCGGACTGTGTGGCGGCCTGGCCGACATCGGGCCCAAGGACACGTATGAGACCCGGGGCGACGACGCCGACGGCAAGGAGTTGTCCCACGCCGGCCAGCCAGGTCAACGTGCCCACCGTGGTCAAGTCCGCGATCACACCGCCGAACAGCGCGCCCAACGGCATCATACCGAACAGGCACATGCGAAACGCGGCTCCGACCCGCCCCAGCATCTCTCGGGGGATCAGTCGTTGGCGCAGGCTCATCGTCACGATGTTGGCCACGGCCAACACGATCCCTTCGATGAAGAAGGCCACTCCGGCCACCCAGAAGGATGTGGTCAATCCCATGACGACATATGTGGCGGCGGCGACGGTGCCTGCGCCGATGACGACATAGTCGATTCGATTGGTCGGTAGCCGCTCGGCTGCAAAGGCACCAAGAATGTTGCCGCCGGCGCCGACGGTCAAGAACAGCCCGAATCCGACGTCACTGAGCCCGAGTTGATCGGTGGTCAGCAGAACCAACAGCGAAAAGACGGTGGCCTGGAAGAATGCGAAGCCGGCGATGACGAAAGCCAAGAGTCGTAACACCCGGCTGCGCGCAAACCACCGCAGTCC
>JBBSNE010000317.1:0-3782 GCA_038232815.1 Euzebyales bacterium
CATCCCGGTACATGTCACAACTCCAACGAACGACGTAAGAAGTCCAACTGCAACAGCAGGAGGTTGGTGTTCAGATCTTCTGAGGGGGTGAAATGGGTGACCCCGCTGAGGGGCAGCACCTGGTGGGGCCGTCCGGCTTCCAGCAGCGCGCGGCTGAACCGCAATGTGTGCGCGGCGACCACGTTGTCGTCGGCCAGGCCGTGGATCAACAGCAGCGGCCGTCGTAGGTTTGGGGCGTCATCGACGATCGAGGAACGTTGGTAGGCCTGCGCTGCGGTGTCGGGATGCCCCAGATACCGCTCAGTGTAATGGGTGTCATACAGCCGATAGTCAGTCACCGGTGCGCCGCTGACGGCGGCATGGAACACCTCGGGGGCGCGGAGGACCGCCAAGGCGGCCAGGTAGCCGCCAAAGGACCAGCCCCGGATGGCCACCCGGTCGGTGTCCAGCAGTCCCGGGTGGGCCTCGGCCGTGCGATCAAGGGCATCGATCTGTCCCTCCAGCGTCGGCCCCGCAAAGTCCCCGGCGATGCGGGTGCTCCACGACAGCGACTGGCCCGGGCTGCCAGGCCCATCGGTGACCAGCACCGCAAAACCGTTGGCGGCGAACCAGGCCGAGGTCAGGTTGGCGGTTCCGGCTGCCAGCACCCGACGGGCACCGGGCCCGCCATAGGGGTCCAGCAACACCGGCAACGGGCCGTCATCTGCCGACCATCCGCTGGGCACGAACAACTCGGTGACAGCCTGGTTGCCACCGCCGACCGGCGCGTGACGGGTGACGGGCAGTTCAGGCGGCGCCAGCGCGAGGGAGGCGATGGTTGTCGGCGCGCTCATCCGGGGCCCGTCGCTGACCGTTATGTCAACCGTGGGACTGTCAAGGTTCCGCTGGATGACCGCGATCCGGCCGCCGCCCATGGTCGCAGAAGCCAGGCCATCCGGGTCGCTGAGTATCTGTGTCGAACCGTCGATGCCGATTCGCGCAACGATCGTGCACCATGGCCGCTGCCGCACGTCGGCGGTGACAACGACGCCGTCATCATCAGCTCCGATCACCCTTGAGATCATCAGGCCTTCATCACCCAAGACCTCACCCGCGACCTCGATCCGGCGGGTGTCGTGAACCTGCACCACCCGGGCCAGCCGCCCATCGGGTAGCCAGGCGGGGCTGCCAGGAATCAGTTCGACCCATGGGGTGTCGAACTCGGTGGCCAGTTCGGTGGTCTGACCTGTGGCGGTGTCCACCTGCAACAAGGTGACGGTCTGCTGGTCGCGGCTTTGGACCACCAGGACGGGGGCATGCCCCTCCTCATACACGACGTCGACCAGGTAGGGCAGGGCGGTGCGGTCCCATTCCACCGGCGTCTGCTGCCCGCGTAAGTCGATCAGCGCCAAGGTCACGATGGCGTTGTCGGTTCCGGCGGCAGGATAGCGCACGGACGTGGGGCGGGCGTCGGGGTCGACAGGTCCTGCGATCCACCACTGCCGGACCGGGGCCACATCAACCCGCGCGACCAGCAATGACTGCCCGTCGGGGGCCCACCAATACCCCCTCGTTCGGCCCATCTCCTCCGCCGCGACGAACTCTGCCAGACCCCAGCTGACATTGGGATCCTGCTCACCGGCCAACCGGCGGGGCGCGTTGGTTCCGTCGGCTCGGATGGTCCACAACGCCTGATGTTGGACATAGGCGATGCGTTGCCCCGATGGATCCAGCCGGGGATCGACGACCGGTCCGTCCACAGCCAACTGCTCGACGTCGCCGCCGCTGGTCTGGGCCAGCAACAACTTGCCGCCCAGGCTGAAAACCGCCAGCGTCGCAGCTTTGTCGCAGGCATAGGCGACGATCCCGCTGCCCCGTTCGCGTGCCCGTTCCCGACGCGCCAGTTCTTCTGGGGGGATGTCACCCATCGGGCCGGCGGTGACCATGTCCGGATCAGCGACCAGTCGCTCCCCATCGGCATCGTGCAGCCACAGGGACTGCTTGGGATGGTCCCCGGTGCCACGCAGAAAAAGGACGCGGTCCGACGCGACGGTCAGATGTCTAGGAACCCCCAGGCTGAACCCCTGGGTCCGCGCCAGCAGACGCGGGAAGTCCGGCCACTCCGCCGACACCGGCGGCGAAGGATCAACTGGAGGCGTCGCTCGTCACCTCGTCAACCGCAGAAGTGTCGTTTCCGCCGGACGTGTCCTCGGATGCAGACGTGTCCTCAGATCCCAGCGACGCGGCCCAGTTCGTGTCCAGTTCGGGATCGGCGTCGACCGGTGGTGGCTGGCCGGGGCGGTCTGGAGGTGGCACTGACCCTTCCACGACGGCCGGGCGGTCGGCTGCGTCCGTGGCAGGGGCACCCTGGGTGGACTCCGCCACCCCCGTCGAAGAGCCGGCGTCCACAGTCAGTCCGGCGACGGCTGCGTCGATGGCGGCACCCTCGTCCTCTGCCGACGGCGGGCTTTGCTGACGCAAGGGGCACCCGTCGCGGGGGCACCGCTTCTCAAGGCCAGGTCGGACCCAGGTCCATGCCTGACACGACGGGCACCTGGTCTCGGGGCGCACCATCGGGTTGCCCTCCAACACCAATGGCAGGTGGACCGCGTCGAAACCGGCACACACGAATGCCTCGAAGGCCTTTTCTCCAAGCATCCGATTGGTTGCGGCAACATCGCCCAAAATCTTTTGGGCATCAAGATCGGCGCCCCCGTCGATCAACTGCTTGATCAACTCGGCGGACTCCGGACGTCCCAGGTCCAGGCCGTCCAGGTTCGGGGCGGTGAGGGACTGGGGCATGTCGAGATCAACCCCGCGGTCCTGCCACTGCCTCCACTCGGCCAGACCGGTTGCTCGATCTGCTGTCGCAGATGCGGTGACGCGTTCGGTGACCCGGCCGACCAACTGCTCAGCATGGCCGTGGTCACGCGCCCACGCCATCAGCGAACCGATGTCGGGAGCATCAAGGTCGACCCGGTCGATCAGCGACGACACGCGGTCGGGATATTGCTGTTGGGCCATGGAGAGTGTGGCGATCGTCGCCGGAAGGCGGTCGGCATGCTGCCCCAACAGACGGTCCATCTCCGCCGGTATGTCCTTGCCGGACTCTTTGAGGGCCGCGGCTTCGGCCAGCCAGCGGTCACTTGGATTGTCCGGTAGCTGCGGTGAGAAGGCAGCATCACGGCGGGCCATCGCCGCCAGCACCGCGGGACGCTGGCTGATGGCCGGTTCCAGCGGCGCCAGGATGTCCAGCATCCAACGCCACGGAAGGCCGGCGGCACGATCGATGTCGGCGGCGACACGTTCAGCGTCGCCCAACAACCCCATGTGTGTCGCCAGACGCAACTTGGCCTTCGCCTTCTCCTGCGCCTTCTGGCGGGCATTCAGCACCGTCTTGCAATCATCCGGGTAGAGCACGAACAGGTCCCAGAGGTAAAACAGGTCTTGGTACCGCCCTGATGCGGCGCTGGCCAGGAAATGCCGACACAGGGCTTCGGGGCCCAACAACGCCCCGGCGGTAACCGGGGGGATCTCGGTTATGACGGCCTCACGGTGCTTGCGGGCCATCCGACTGAGCTTCGGATCCGGGTTCTGCACGTACGACAAGGCGGCTTCGCTGGTCGCGCCCACGGTTTTGACGATGGTTGCAGGGTTCGGACCTGAGGGCTTCTTCTTGTCCGGCTTCTTCTTCCCCTTCGTCGACTTTCCCGACTCTGACATCGTCTCGGCGTTGACCTCACCACCCGAATCCGGTTCGGCCGGGTCCGGCCCCGCCACCGGCTGTCCGTCACTTGAGACCG
>JBBSNE010000318.1:0-3780 GCA_038232815.1 Euzebyales bacterium
GTAACGGATCCCCTCCGACCCTGGCCCAGGCTGAGGGCGTCGTCGGACTAGCGGTCCTCATCGTCGGCTGGGCGCGCCGGGGCCTGATCGAGAAGTCCTAGGGATCATCCAAGAATGGCGGTCGCGGCCATGTCGGCCGCCACTCGATCGTCGTCGGGTGACACGTGGCGGTAGACGTTCAGCGTGATAGCCACGTCGCTGTGGCCCAGGCGTTGACTCAACACCTCGACGTCGACGCCGGCCCGACGAGCCGCGGTTGTATAGTTGTCGCAGACCATGAAAGTCGATCCGGGGGCAGCCCCAGGTCAGCCGCAAGCTTCTGGAACCGACGCAGGATCCAGTCCGGCCGCAGGGGCGTACCCGCTTCGTCGACGAACGCATAGCCGGTCAGTCCACGCCCCGCCCCATGCCATGGGCTCCTCCAGTTGGCGACGTCGATACGTCTTCAATGCCCCGATCGTGGCCTCGTTGATCGCGATCACCCGCTCCCCCGCCTCGGTGGCGCAGTATCGAGTCGCACATCGGTCACGTGTCGACTCTCAGGAAACTCGCCGGCGAGCTGGCGGACCAGAAGGTGTGAAAGGTCCTGGTCGAACAGCAGCTTCACGCGTGCGTGGCGAGGCGCGCTCCCGCACCGCCGCGAAGCCGATCGCGGCTCGCACGTGGCTTCCGTCAACTCAGGAAAATCCGGACGATCTTCCCGGTAGTCATCCCCGAGGCCAAGTAGTCCAAGACGTCGTAGACGGCGATGCGCGTGCCGATGAAGCACGGCTTTCCGCTCCTCACTCCAGGCCGATCTCGATCATCGACGTGAGATCCATCTCGCCAAAGGTTACTCCCGCGGAGCCAGGCGGAGCCCAAACGGGCCCGAGCGGTTCCGGACGTCTCAAGATGTCGTCACATCGTGAACTGCGACACCCCCTGGAACCACCCGGCAAGGCCGTTCCGTGGTCACGCGTTGATCACGGATGCTGGCGGACAAGCCACTGGTTGTGATCGAGTGCCGTAGATTAGGCCTGGAGAGTTAAGTCCCTCCGCCGACAATTTCGATAGCTCGTCGCCGTGGTTCACATTCAGCCGAGGGGGAACGGCATAGGCGACTGAACCGTGTCTCTGATGACTGTGAGGAATGACCGTGACGTATCGAACGCTACAAACTGTTGTTTTCTTGGCGATTGCAGGGCTCGTGGCCGCCTGCGGTGGCGAAACCGCCCTCAGCCAAGAGGACTTCATCAGTCAGGCCGAGGAGATCTGTGCTTCCTCCAACGAGGACCTGGACTCTATCGGGGAAGAACTGACGGCCGACAGCACCGATGAGGAAGTGGAGGACGTCGCCGTCCAGGCCGCGGACACCATCGAGGGTGCCATCGACCAGATTCGTGAACTGGGTGCGCCCGAAGGCACCCAAGACGAGTTGAACGCGATCCTTGACGACACCACGGCGGCCCTGGACGAGCTGCGGGAGGACCCCGTCGGGATGATGGAACGTGGGGAAGATCCCCTGGCCGACGTCAGCGACCGCCTGAGCGCCTTCGGCTTGGAGGAGTGCGGCGGCTAGGGTCTCATGCCATGAGCCCCTCCCCCACCCAAGAAAACCCCTACGTACAGGTCGGCGACAGCGGCCTGTTCGTGTATCGCGTCGGTTTAGGCACCATGCAGTTCGGTTGGTCCATCGAAGAAGATGCCTCCATCGATGTCCTGGATGCCTACGTCGAGCAGGGCGGCAACTTCATCGACACCGCCGATGTCTACAGCACCTGGTCCGCCCGGCTGGGCGGGCCGTCCAACCCGGGTGGGGTCAGCGAGGAGATCATCGGCCGCTGGATGAAGTCCCGCGGCAACCGTGACGACATGATCGTTGCGACCAAGGTTCGTGGTGCCATGGGTGAGAACTTCAGCCAGGGCCGCGACACCATCCACCAACGGGAGGGGCTCAGCCGCCGCTGGATTGCCAAAGCGTGTGAGGACAGCCTGCGGCGTCTTGACGTCGATCACATCGACCTGTACCAGACCCATTTCGTCGATCCCCTGGTGCCGATCGAGGAGACACTTTCCGCACTCACCGATCTGGTCCGCCGCGGTCTGGTGCGCTACATCGGCTGTTCGAACTACAGTGCCTGGCGGTTGACCGAAGCCCTGTGGAGCGCCGACGTGAACCATCTGGAATCCTTCATCAGCGTCCAGCCCGAATACAACATGCTGGATCCCGTCAGAGGCAACTTCGAGCGCGAACTCGCCCCCATGTGTGAACACTTCGGTATTGGGGTCCTGCCCTACAGCCCCCTCGGCGGGGGCCTGCTGACCGGCAAGTACCGTCGTGACGAACCACTGCCGGACAGCGTCCGGGCCGAGGAGAACGCAGAACGCCGCTTCAACGACACCAACTGGGCGATCATCGAGAAACTGGTCGAGGTGGCCGACAACAACGGGCAGACACCGGCCCAGGTGGCCATCAACTGGCAGCGGGCCAAATCATTCGTCAGCGCCCCCATCATCGGAGCGAACAGTCCCGAGCAACTGCGCGACACCATGGCCGGTCTTGACACCCCGCTGTCAGAGGACGACGTCGCGGCGTTGGACCAGGTCAGCGACTGGGAGCGCAGCCGGACCAGCGACGAGAACTGACCCCCTGCTCAGGGCGCGGCCAACAATGCCTGTTCGATGACCTCGGTCAAGGCCGGATGCGGCCACACCATCCCGGTTGCCAACTCCTCGGCCGTCTGACCGAACGTCATCCCCTGCACCAGGGTCTGGACCAGGATCGAGGCCATCGGCCCGATGATGTGACCCCCCAGGATCAGCCTGGAATCAGCATCCACCACGACCTTGGCGAATGATTTGGTGTCCTCAAGTGCCCACCCGTAGGCGGTGGCCCCGTACTCGCGCTGGCCCACGACCACGTTGTGACCCTGAGCGCGAGCCTCGGATTCCAAAAGTCCGACACTGGCAACTTCGGGGTCGGTGAACGTCGCGCGGGGTTGGTTGGGCAGGACGGGACGTATGGGCCGCTCTGGATTCATCACGTTGTGGCGAATTGCCTTGGCATGGGCATTGGCCACGTGTTTCAGGTCGTGGTGGTGGGCCTCCAGATCCCCCAGCGCCCAGATGCCTTCGACAGTGGTGCGCATGTACTCATCGACCACCGGCCGGTTGCCCTCATCGACATCGATGCCGGCGACGTCCAGCGCCAGGCGGTCCCCGTTGCTGACGCGGCCGGCAGCCACCAGTAGCACGTCGGTTTGCACGGTGCTTCCGTCATCAAGGGCGACGTCGATGCCCCCCGGGCTGCGCGTGACCGACACCGCCTTGGTCGATGGGCGTATCTGTAGTCCTCTGTGGCTGAACTCTGTGGTCAGCGCATACCCGATGTCTGGCTCTTCGATTGTCAACAGACGGTCGCTGCGAAGCACCATCGTGACGGAACTGCCAAGGGCATCGAACACGTGGGCCATCTCGGCGGCCACCGCGCCGCCGCCGATGATCACCAGCCGCTGCGGCAGGTCGTCCAGACGCATGATCGTGTCCGAGGTGTGGACCGTGACGTCCTCAAGTCCCGTGATCGGCGGCAGGAAGGGCCGCGAGCCCGCGGCCAACACGATTCGGTCGGCCGTGAACGTGTCCTTGCCCGAGGTCAGTTCATTGGCCCCCGTGAACCGAGCCGGCTGATCGAAGACGGTGATGTGGGGTTGTTGGCGTCGGTAGGTCTCACCCCCCGCGGCGATGGGATCGATCCGACCGAACACCCGGTTCCGCATGGCGGCAAAGTCAACTCCCTCAAAC
>JBBSNE010000319.1:0-3778 GCA_038232815.1 Euzebyales bacterium
ATCCCCAACGGCATCGGTGGGGTGGAACATCGCATGGACCTGATCCACCAGGGCGTGGTCAACGGCGAGTTGTCACTGGCCCGCTGGGTCGAGACCTGCTCGACCACCCCCGCGAGGATGTTCGGGATGTATCCGAAGAAGGGCGTGATCGCCCCGGGCTCGGATGCCGACATCGTGTTGTACGACCCCTCCCGGCGACACACCATCAGCGTGGACAACCACCACATGAACATGGACTACTCGGCCTACGAGGGGTTCGACTTGACCGGCGGGGTCGACGCGGTGTGGTCACGGGGGGCCAAGGTGATCGATTCTTCCTCCGGCACCCCCACCTACGTCGGCACCAAGGGCCACGGCCAATTCCAACGCCGGGCCTTGAGTGACTACATCCGCTGACACCCGCATACGCCAGGAGACGACGATGATGACCATTCCGCATTGGATCGGCGGCAAGGAGGTCCCGTCCTCTTCGGGACGCACCTCACCCGTCTACAACCCCGCCACCGGCGAGCAGACCGGCGAGGTCGGCCTGGCTGACACCAGCGAGGTGGACGAGGCCGTCGCCACCGCCAAGGCCGCGGCGGTGGAATGGCGCGAATCCTCGCTGTCCAAGCGGACCGACATCATGTTCCGGTTCCGCGAACTGGTCGACGCCAACCGGGGCGAGATCGCCGCTGCGCTGACCGCCGAACACGGCAAGGTGCTCAGCGACTCCATGGGCGAGGTCGCCCGGGGGCTTGAGAACATCGAGTTCGCCAGTGGCCTGTCGCACCTGCTGAAAGGCGAGTTCAGCGAACAGGCCTCCACCGGCGTCGACGTCCACTCGGCCCGCCAACCGCTGGGGGTGGTCGCCGGGATCACCCCGTTCAACTTCCCGGCCATGGTCCCGCTGTGGATGTACCCGACCGCCATTGCGTGCGGCAACGCCTTTGTGCTGAAGCCCAGCGAGAAGGACCCCTCGGTCACCCTGGTCCTGGCCCGCCTGTTCGCCGAGGCCGGTCTGCCCGATGGGGTGTTCAACATCGTGCAGGGCGACAAGACCGCGGTGGACCGACTGTTGGAACACCCCGACATCGCCGCGGTCAGCTTCGTCGGGTCGACCCCGATCGCCAAGCACATCTACGCAACCGCCAGCGCCCACGGCAAGCGGGTTCAGGCCCTGGGCGGGGCGAAGAACCACATGATCGTCCTGCCCGACGCCGACCTGGACGCCGCCGCCGATGCCGCGATCAGCGCCGCCTACGGCTCGGCCGGCGAACGATGCATGGCCGTCAGCGTGGTCGTGGCCGTCGGCGACGCCGGGGACCGATTGGTCCAGGCCATCGATGACCGCATCGACGACGTGGTGGTGGGCGACGGCACCGACCCGGATTCTGGCATGGGTCCGCTGATCACCGCCGAGCATCGCGACCGGGTCGCCGGCTACATCGAGGCCGGCGCGGCGGAAGGCGCCGAGGTGGTGCGTGACGGCCAGCAGGGCCACCCCGAGGAGGGGTTCTTCCTCTCACCGGCCCTGTTGGACCGGGTGACGCCTGAGATGAGCGTCTACACCGACGAGATCTTCGGTCCGGTGCTCAGCGTGGTCCGCTCGGATACCTATGACGACGCCGTGGCCCTGGCCAACGACAATCCGTGGGGAAACGGCACGGCCATTTTCACGCGCAGCGGCGGGGCGGCCCGGCGTTTCCAGCGTGACGTGACCGCCGGCATGGTCGGCATCAACGTCCCCATTCCGGTGCCGGTGGCCAGCTATTCCTTCGGCGGCTGGGATGCCTCCCTGTTCGGTGACCTCCACATCTACGGCCCCGACGGCATCCGTTTCTACACCCGTACCAAAGTCGTGACCTCACGCTGGCCCGACCCGACACCGACCCCCAACGCTGGCGTCGACCCCGTGCATGCTGCGACCGACGCCGTCGAGCCAGGTTCCGGCATCGATTTGGGCTTCCCACAAAACCGATAGGAGCACCGGTGGCCACCGACACACCCATGGACTTCGGCATCGTCCTGCAGACCGACCCGCCGGCCAGCCGCAGCGTCGACCTGTCCCGGAAGGCCGAGACCTACGGCTTCAGTCATGCCTGGAGCTTTGACAGCCACGTCCTGTGGCAGGAACCGTACGTCATCTACTCAGCCATTCTGGCGGCGACCAACAACATCACGGTCGGCCCGATGGTCACCAATCCAGGGACGCGAGATGCCACCGTCACGGCCTCGATGTTCGCCACGCTGAACGAGATGTACGGCAACCGAACGATCTGCGGGATCGGGCGAGGAGACTCTGCCCTGAGGGTGATCGGCCGGCAACCCTGCAAGCTGGCCGAACTGGGCCAGGCAATTGACACCATCCAAGCGCTGGTCGGCGGTGAGGAGGTGGACTACGAGGGCACGCCCGTTCATTTTCCCTGGGTGAAGCCGTTCGATCCAGCCACCGGCACCGGTTCCCGCACCGAGGTGTTGATGGCGGCCTACGGACCCAAGGCCCTGAAGACGACCGGGGAGCACGCCGACGGGTTCATCCTGCAACTGGCCGACCCGCAGATTGCCGAGTGGACGATCGGCGCGGTCAAGCAGGCGGCGTCGGACGCCGGCAGGGATCCCGAGGCATTGACCATCGTCGTCGCCGCCCCGGCCTATGTCGGGGATGACATCGCCTACCAACGCGATCAAGTCCGCTGGTTCGGTGGGATGGTCGGCAATCACGTCGCCGATCTGGTCGAACGCTATGGCGACGACACGGATCTGATCCCTCAGGCGTTGCGGGACTACGTCAAGGAACGCAAGGGCTATGACTATGCCGAGCATGGCAAAGCCACGTCGACCCACGTCGACTTCGTGACCGATGAGATCATCGACCGGTTCTGCATCCTGGGAACGCCCGACCAGCACATCGAACGGCTGGAGGAACTCCGCAGCCTAGGTGTCGACCAGTTCGCCATCTACCTGCAGCACGATGCCAAGGACCAGACGTTGCAGGCCTACGGACAAAAGATCATTCCCCGAATGAACGCGGCCGCCGGTGAGTGAAGCGCAGGCGGCGCGAACATCCTTGGACCCCGACAGCCCTGACAGCCCACCTGCCCCCAACCTCACTGATCTCACCGTCCAAAGCGGGCGGGCTGATTACAGAACCCGGGCGATCGGAACCGCCAGACAGGTGCTGTTGCCGGTGATCGCACTGGCCCTGTTGGCCGGCGGCTACACCGGGTTCAAGGCGTTGGGACGGGCGTTGGGTGACCCGTGGCGATCGTGGCCACTTGTCCGCGGTTGGCTGCCCACCACCGATGACCTGATCATGCCCCCGTTGCCAGAGGTGCTGGGTGCGCTGACCGCCCCGGCCCAGCGGGGTTCGGAGGACACCCTGCTGGACCTGATCATCGCCTCAGCCGCGTTCACCCTGCGGGAAGCCGCCGTCGGCTTTGTCGCCGGGGTCGTAATCGGCCTGTCGGTGGCGGTGCTGCTGCTCCGCGCCCGGACATTGGAACGCGGGCTGTTGCCCTACGTTGTCGCCAGCCAGACCATCCCGCTGGTGGCCATTGCTCCACTGGTAGTGATCTGGGGGCGGGGCAACCTGTCCTGGGTTCCCTGGGAGTGGCAGGACTGGATGAGCGTATCCATCATCGCGACCTATTTGACCTTCTTTCCTGTGGCGGTGAACGGCTTGCGCGGACTGCAGTCCCCACCCGCAGAGGCGGTGGAGCTTATGCGGTCCTGCGCCGCCTCATGGACCCAGACCCTGCGTCTGCTGCGGTTCCCCGCCTCGCTGCCCTACTTGTTC
>JBBSNE010000320.1:0-3770 GCA_038232815.1 Euzebyales bacterium
ACCTCGCCGCCCTTCTTGCCGCCCTCATCGGCAGATCCGCCCGGTAGTGCGTACGGTTGACTGGCCCACCAGCCCGGCCGGACGAATGAGGCCCTTGATGACCACCGCCGTATCTGCAAACGACCAGACGTCGGGGACGACCCAATTCGGTCGTTTCGGCGGCCAATACGTCCCCGAAGCGTTGATGGGCGCCCTGGACGAACTGGAAGCCGCCTTCACCCAAGCCATGGGCGATCAGCAGTTCCTGGACCACATGGACGATCTGCGGCGCAACTACGGTGGCCGGCCCACAGCGCTGTACGCCGCCGAACGTCTGACCGAGCACGCCGGCGGGGCCACGATCTACCTCAAACGCGAAGACCTGGCCCACACCGGCAGCCACAAACTGTGCAATGTCTTGGGCCAGGGCCTGTTGGCCCAGCGGATGGGTAAGCCGCGATTGATCGCCGAGACCGGGGCGGGTCAGCACGGGGTTGCCACCGCCACCATCGCCGCCCTGCTGGATATGGAATGCGTGGTCTACATGGGGGAGGAGGACTGCCGCCGCCAACGCCTGAACGTGGTTCGCATGCAACTGATGGGCGCCGAGGTCGTGCCGGTCACCTCCGGCACCCGGACCCTCAAAGACGCGATCAACGAGGCGATGCGCGACTGGGTCACCAACGTCGAGGACACCCACTACCTGATCGGCTCGGTCATGGGACCCCACCCGTTTCCGACCATGGTGCGTGACTTCGTCAAGGTCATCGGACAGGAGATCAAAGCCCAACTACAGGACGTCGCGGGGACATTGCCCGACGCCGTTGTTGCCTGTGTCGGCGGTGGCTCCAACGCCATGGGCGCGTTCTATGAGTTCATCGAGGACGAGTCGGTCCGCCTGGTCGGGGTCGAAGCCGCCGGGTCCGGTATCTCCAGCGGTCGTCATGCCGCCACCATCGGCGGCGGCACCGAGGGGATCCTGCACGGTGCCAGGACCATCGTGCTGCAGGACGAGTTCGGCCAGGTCATCCCCACCCACTCGGTCTCGGCCGGTCTTGACTACCCGGGCATCGGCGCCGAACACGCGTGGTTGGCCGACACCGGGCGCGCGGAGTACCTGGCCGCCACCGACGAGGAAGCGCTGGACGGCTTCAGCCTGGTCAGCAAACTGGAGGGGATCATCCCGGCACTCGAACCGGCCCATGCGGTCATCCCGGCGCTGCGACTGGCCAAAGAGATCGGCCCGGGCGGGACGGTCGTGATCAACCTGTCCGGACGCGGGGACAAAGACGTCGACGAGGTCGCCCGCATCCTTCAGATGACCGTGCCGCACGCCCCCGGTGGCCCCACCGCCGACGAGGGGGAGTAGTGGCCGTCGCCGAGCAGATCAGGACCGTCAACGCAGAGGGGCGCGCCGCACTGATCATCTATCTGCCGGCAGGCTTTCCGGACATGGACACCTCCCAGGAGTGTCTTGAGGCCGCTGTGGACGGGGGTGCGGATCTGCTGGAAATCGGCTTTCCCTACTCCGACCCGTTGATGGATGGTCCGGGCATCCAGGCGGCCAACCAGATCGCCTTGGACAACGGCTACACCACGTATGACGACATGGACATGTGTGGCCGCCTGACGAACCTGATCGACGTTCCGGCAACGGTGATGACCTACTACAACATCGCCTGGCACTACGGCGGGACCAAGCGGTTGGATGACTTTGCCAGTGACTGTGGCGGCGCCGGCCTGGCCGGTGTGATCCTGCCGGACCTGCCTGCGGCGGAAGGGGGTCCGTGGCGGGACATCGCGGCTCAGCACCGACTGGAAACGGTCTTCTTGACCTCTCCCAGTTCGACCGATGACCGGATCCGGGCGGTGGCCGAGGGATCGACCGGATTTGTCTACGCCACGTCGACCATGGGGATCACCGGCGTGCGTCAGTCCTTGTCAGACCGCGCCCGACCGTTGGTGGAACGCATCCGGCCGCTGACCGACAAACCGGTCTGTGTCGGGGTCGGGGTGTCCACCCCACAACACGCACAAGAGGTGGCGGGGTTCGCCGACGGTGTCATCGTCGGTTCCGCCGCGGTCAGGGCCGCCAGCGCGGACGGCCCCAAGGGCGTGAAGCGTCTGGTCAAGGACCTGGCCAAAGGGGTGGCGCAGGCCGCCAGCTAGTCGGAATCGCTGCGCTTGCCCAGCATGTGACGCAATGCCGGCCCCAGCGTCGGGAACACGAAGTCGTAGCCGTCAGCCAGCGCTTGCTCGGGCTGGACACGCTGGGAATGGAACAGCAAGGCGTCGGCCAACTCGCCCAACAACAGTTTGGGGGCAAACTTGGGAACGGTCATGAACGAGGGGCGGTCCAACACCTGCGCCAACACCTCGGTGAACTCGGCGTTGGTGGTGGGATTGGGTGCGGTGACGTTGTAGGGGCCCGCGGCAGTCTCGTTCTCCAGCGCCCAGCAGATCAGACCCACGACATCGTCCATGGCCACCCACGACCACCATTGGTCCCCGCTGCCGAACTTGCCCCCCAAGCCCATCCGGAACAACGGCAACAACTTCTGCAGGGCACCGCCCTTGGGGTCAAGAACGATACCGGTGCGAGGATGCACGACGCGGACACCGGCAGCGCGGGCGGGGTCTGCTGCCCCTTCCCAGGCGATCACCACGCGGGACAAAAAGTCGTTTCCGGGTTCGGTCTGCTCGGTGATGACCTGATCGTCCCGGTCGCCATACAGCCCGATCGCACTGGCGCTGATCAGCACCCGGGGGCCGTCGGTGGCGGCGGCGATGGCCCGAGAGATCGTGGTGGTCCCATCGACACGGCTGTCGCGGATCCGGCGCTTCTGCGAATCGGTCCACCGTCCACCCCCGATCGGTTCACCCGCCAAGTGGATGACCGCATCGATCCCGGACAACGCTGCAGGGTCAAGCGGCCCCTCCGTCCGCCACAGGATGTCGGTGCCGGAGGCATCGTGACGCACCAAGCGAACGACGGTGTGACCACCGTGTGTCAGGGCACGAACCAGGTGTGTCGCGATCAGCCCGGTCGATCCGGTCATGGCAATCTTCATATGGGCGTTCATACCCACCCGGTGCGGCGTCCATTCACGGCCGGGGGTAGGCTCTTGGACCCGATACGCCCCTGTAGTCCAACTGGTAGAGACACACGACTCAAACTCGTGCCAGTGTGGGTTCGAATCCCACCGGGGGTACGACCATTTTGAGCCAGTACGAAGGGAGTCAAGGTGGCCGACAGGTCAGCAGAGCGGGCCCAAAGGCGCATCACCGCCATCTCCTCCCAGATCACCTCGCTGAACAGCCGCCTTGCCGTCTTGAAGGAACAGGTGGACTTCTTGGTCCATGTCGAGTCCGACGCCCAGGTGCAGGCGGTGGTCAGTGACAACGCCGCCCAGAGCCAGGAACATCGGGTCGCAAAAGACGACCTACAACGGGCCCGACGGGAACGGGACGAGGTCGCAGCAGAACTCTCACGACGGCGTGCTGAACAGGACCAGTTGTTGGATGGACTATTGGACTGACGCTCCGCTCGGATAGATTGACCCCTCCGAATCCATCCGAGCAAGGATCCAATGCGTATGACTGATGCTGCAGACGCCCCCATCCGGGTACTCATCGCCGAGGACGAGGCACTCATTCGTCTTGACCTCAAAGAGATGTTGCTTGAAGAGGGTTTCGACGTCGTCGCAGAGGTCAGCGATGGTGCCACGGCAGTCCGGATGGCCCGCGAACTGCACCCAGACCTGTGCATCCTGGACCTGAAGATGCCGGTG
>JBBSNE010000321.1:0-3766 GCA_038232815.1 Euzebyales bacterium
ACCTGTCGGTGGCCGAGGCCGCCGCGGTCATGGGCATTGCCGAAGGCACGGTCAAGTCGTCGGTGGCCAAGGGACTTGACCGGTTGCGACTGCTGTTGGAGGACGTTGACCGATGAATTCATCACACGACGACCCATCAGGCGACGACTTTGTCGGGGGCGATCCCTTTGAGGCACGGTTGCGGCGCGATCTACAGACCACAGCCACAACAGCGAGATCGACTGTGTCGTGGCGTGAGATCGCCGAACAATCCCAACGGCGTGATCAGACAATGCGATGGGCCGGTGGGGTCGGTTTGCTGGTTGTGGCCCTCGCCGTCACGGCTTGGGTGGCCCTGTCCCCCAGGCCAGCAGACCAGGTTCGGTTGGAATCGGTCGCGGCCCCGGTAACAGAGGTGGTCACCGAGAGGGTGATCCCCCAACCATCACGTTCAGCCCAAGCCGTCCCCGAAATAATCGACCGTCCACACGCACGCCTGGTTGTGAGCACGGGTGAGGACTTGCAGATCACCGATCTGGACGGGGTTGTGTTGGAGACGCCCGTGTGGCAACCGACGACCGGTGCCGGACCGGTGTCAGAGGTGGTGGTGCATCCCGACGGTTCGGCAGTGGCGGTGTGGCACCGTGACTGCCTGGTGGAGGCGGGGTCATTGGTGGACGGGCAAGACCTGCAGATCCCCCATGTGGTCGATGGCACACCCCTGCCTACTGGGGTCGACGGGATAGCAGACACAGACGGTTGTTCGGGCCCGGCAGTATTTTCTCCCGACGGTACGGCGGTCGCGTGGACATCAGGTGCCGATGGGCAAGGTCGGTTGTACACGGCAGCCTGGACCACAGGCGGCGTCGACCTCGACACCATTGCCGCAGTCGGTGAGGACGCAATCGACCTGGCGAACACCCGCCTCGTTGGCTGGGGCGATGACAACCGCCTGCTGGTTCGCCAGCGGCGCGATGTCGGAACCGAGTTGTACGCCCTGCAGGTCGCCCCCAGAGAGGTCGGTGGCGCCATTGCTGTGGGCGACTTTCTGATCCCGGCCTTTGATCACATGGACGGTCGCGTCCCAGTGGACACCGACGCGGACTGGGTGTTGGACGTGCGCGAAGTCGTCCCCGACGGCAGCGAACTGGGTGTCATCGACGAGTTGGGGATCCGCCCGGTCGATGACATCTCCGGTTTCAGTTACGGTGGCCTTGCGGCCAATGACCCAATCGACCCGCTTGCGATCTGGTTTGACGCACGCCCGTCTGAGCAACCAGGGTCAGTCAGGGTTTTTGGGACCGGTAACGGGGCGGGGTATTGGCTGGGGGGTGACGGTTCGACGCTGTTTGGCCCCTTCCCAATCGGCGCGGGTGTAACGGCGGCCGCAGTCGTGCCGGGTTCGGAGCAGTTGATCACGATGGAGCCTGCTCCGCCGACGCCACCCTTCGAAGCTACCGAAGACGACGTTCCTGAGATGGTCAAGGAGACCCTGCCAGCGACCAACGAAGGACCGCAGGGCGCCCCGGCCACGGCATGGTGTGCCGAACGACTGCTGGCGGCCGTCATCACCACCGCCGGCGGAACCCTGGAGGCCCTGTGCGGCGACGGGTCAACGGTGCCGTTCGGGGAAGGCAACTACCACCATCCGTCGCTGGGCACCGATCGCTTGTTGGTCCAACACATGTCCCCAGAAGGGGAGTCGCCGGCACAGGTCGTCTCATTTGATCTCGCTACCGGAGAATCACAGGTCATCGCCGATGGCAGTACCCCCGCCCTCGCACGAAACGGCACGGCCGCGTGGTTGACCACGGGCGATCAAATCGTGCAGTCCAGTGGCGCGGCCATTGATCAGCCGGTTCCTGCCGGGCCGCCAATGCCCCGCTACGGCCTCATGCGACTGACCTGGGACC
Source organism: Euzebyales bacterium (assembly GCA_038232815.1). Taxonomy (GTDB): domain Bacteria; phylum Actinomycetota; class Nitriliruptoria; order Euzebyales; family Euzebyaceae; genus Euzebya. Next base: position 1,893 of record JBBSNE010000321.1, read on the forward strand.
GTGATGGCCGCTGGCTGTTCGTGTCCCTCGGGGACCCGGGAGGCCCGTTGCAGGTGTTTGCTCTGGACACCCACGACCCCGCAGCAGTCTGGCAGCCGCTGGTGACAGGTGCGGAGGGGGACGAGATCTTGGCCGTGGCCGGTGAGACCGACACTCCAGACGCAGCCGCCCTGCTTGTGCGCAATGCCGACGGGGAGTTCACCGTCGCCGGGGTTGTTTTGGCCGAGGGATCCCGAACGCTGCCGTTTCCTCGGGTGATGGGCATCTCACCGGTAGACGGCATCGCCGACATGTTTGATGCAAATTTATTCTTTCCCCTGATCGAGCCAATTGGGCTGACAACGGTTCCGCGCGAAGACCCCGACGCGGGCTGGCAGCCGGGGACGTCCATTGCCTGGCTGGTCGGCGACGGCCGACGTCTGTGGGTGGCGGGCCCTCCAGGTGACGCGATCTATATCCGTGACGACGTGGCGACCATCACCGTAAGCCCCGCCCTCAGTGGATAACTGACAGAGCTCCCGGGGAGGGGCCATCGGCGGGGATGTCCGCCACGCTGCGCCTTCATGCCGGGAACAGGCCCAGGGCACGCAGCAGCGTTGGGACTCCGACGATGACGATGCCGAGCAGGACCGGTGCACCAGCGATGCCGAGCACGGTCCATCGCCTTGCCACGGGTGCACGCCGGCGAATGTCGTGGGCCAGGGCCGCGAAGGGCACGCCCCCCAGCAAGAAGAAGCCCGCATACACGAAGCCAGGAGCCGCGAACGCGCCGCCGGCCAACTCGCCGACGCCGGTCAGGTTACCCGTCGCCGTCAAGAAGATCGTCACAACGGTGCCGTAGAACAGCAGTGTTGATGCCGCACCGGTGCTGCAGGTCGTCAGCATCCAAGACGGAAAGCGACGTCCCCATGGGTAGGCGATCGCCAGGGCCACGCCGGACCCGAACACCTTCAGGCTGATGGAGAACAGATTCAGGACCGTGAACCCAGTGGCGTACTGGCTGATCTCGGCATCCGGCGGCAGGTTCCATTGCAGCCACAGGTTGACGGCGGCAAAGCCCATCGCCCATGCGACAGCAGCCCAAGCGGCGGTAGGCGCCCAGCGAGCCGGAGCCGCGCGGGCGGCTTCAATGTCTGGCGGCCTGCGAATGGAGTGGGGCTTGGTGGACTGAGTGATGAGGTGTGTCATGTCCTCACCCTCCTGCGACACCCGTTCTGTGCCATCCCTCTTGCTGGTGGTTCGGCTCCCTCTTGTGGGGGAGATTCACCACTCGGATCTGTCAGATTCGCGGGCCGACGAATCCTGACTCATAGGCCGCCACCACGGCCTGCGTGCGGTCCCTGACACCGAGCTTGGCCAAGATCGCACCGACGTGGGTCTTCACGGTCTCGACACCGACTACCAGCTGGTCGGCGATTTCGCTGTTGGACAAACCGCTGGCGACCAGTCGGAGCACCTCCCCCTCCCGTTCGGTCAAAGAGGCAAGCTCTCGGGCGTGGGTTCCTTGGTTGCTGCGGCCCATGGCAAGAGTTCGGATCGCCCGGGGGAACAGCAGCGAGTCGCCGGTGCTCACCAGACGGATCGCATGGACGACCTCTTCCGGGCGCGCCCGTTTGAGCATGAAGCCGTCGGCGCCAGCGCGAAGCGCGTCAAGGACGTAATCGTCGTGCTCGAATGTCGTCACGATGATGATGCGCGGAGGATCGGGCCGGCTGGTGATCCTGACGGTCGCGTCGATTCCGTCGAGTACTGGCATCCTCACGTCCATCAACACGACATCGGGCGTCAGACGTCGCACAGCCGCGTCGGCCGCCACCCCGTCGGCCGCCTCGCCAACGACCTCCAAGTCGGGCTCGGTGTCGATGATGACTGAC
>JBBSNE010000322.1:0-3743 GCA_038232815.1 Euzebyales bacterium
CGCCCCGTTGAAGAGCTGACCCGCCCGCCCAAAAGGAAGCTGCGTGACTTCTCAGACAACCCCCGCCGAGCCCTCTCCAACCCAGGATCTGCCCGGTGATCTGCTGGCCGTGGACACCCTGACCGCCAAGATGACCAAGGTCACCGCCGGGTATCTGATCACGGCACCGCGACCCACTCTGGTCGAATGTGGCCCGGCGCTGTCGATCCAATCGGTCATCGCTGGACTGCGGTCCATCGGTATGGACCCAGACGACCTTGCCTACCTCGTGGTGTCCCACATCCATCTGGACCACGCGGGTGGGGCCGGGGACATCGCCGCCGCCTTCCCCAATGCCACGATCGTCTGCAGCGAACTGGGCGCCAAACACATGGTTGACCCCGAACGTCTGAACGCCAGTTCCAAACGCGTCTACGGCCCCCTGTATGACTCTGTCTACGGTGCATGCACCCCCATCGCGCAAGACCGGATCCGGGCAGTGGGACAACGCGACGTCCTTGACACGGGCGGGGGGCGGCGGCTGGAGTTGTTCCACGCGCCGGGCCATGCCAAGCACCACATCGGCATCTTCGACCCGGACTCCGGTGACCTGTTCGTGGGGGACTCGGTGGGGGTCAAGATGCCCGGCATGTCGGTCATCCGTCCGGCAACCCCCCCGCCGGATTTCGACTACGTCTTGGCCAAGCAGACGCTGAAGTCATACGCCGATCTGCAGCCCGCGCGCGTGTATCTAGCGCACTATGGGGCCGTTGAACCCCCTCAGGAAGCCCTGCAGGAGGCAGGCGAACGCTTGGATCTATGGATGGACGCCGCCGAGGACGCCTGGTCAACCCAACCCGATCTGGACCACGTGGCCGAAACCCTGGGGCACCGCTTCGCCCATGAGATCGCACCCGCTTCAGACGATCCAGATGCCCGCGGGCGGGTGGAGTTGATGGGCGGCGCCATGTCCAATGCGATGGGCCTGACGCGGTACCTTCAGATGAAGGATGAGGGCCGGGTCGCTTCAGATTAAATCCTGAAGTCGTTCGGCCACGTCCAGGAACTCGTCGTCGACGGTCATGACCGCCTCGAAGTACTCTGCCGCCCGGCCGCGGTCACCCATCCGCTCTGCGATATCCCCTGCGGCATACCACGTCCGGGCGTGAGCGGGGCCCAAACCGTCCGGTAACGGGGTGCGGTCCAGTGTGGCCAGCGCCCCGTTGTAATCACCTGAGTCCGCCTGCAGTCCCGCCTGAACGATCAACCCTTCGACCAGCCGCTCCAACGGGACCTTGTTGGCCTCTACCGCCTCAGCCATCTCATCGATCAGTTCCAACACCCGGTCGGGGCGGTCCAGCGCGCGGGCGCAGTCCGCAAGAAGATGGTTCTGGTCCGCTCGACCCGAAATGCGCCGGTAGGCCTGAAGTTCCCGCTGCGCCTCCTCGAACTGGCCCGCCAGATAGTACGCAACACCCAGCCCTTCCCGGATCGGCACGCTTCGGGGGGCCCGGCTGGCGGCCCACGACAGGTATTCGATCGCCTTGGAGACATCCCCCTCCTCCATGGCTTCCCCGGCAACTGCAAGCGCGTTGGCGACGTCATCCACCTCCCCTTGCCGCGCCGTTCGCTTGACATCGCGGTACACCCCCCCGGCCAACGGAAGACGTTGACGGGGCAGATCGGGTTTGCGGGGGTCAGAACGTGACGCCTCCACGCGACCGCGTGGCGGTGGTGTGCCGCCATGCAGACTGCGCTTCACGGGCTGTGGTTGATCCTCGTTGTTCATGTCAGCCCTGCATAGTGACGCAAAGGCACCGCAGCCGCTCTGAGTTCTGAGCCATCAACCATTTGGTACGGGCATACGCCCTCTCACCTGCTCCTGGAGAAGTTCGGAGAACTCCCGCGTCCCGATGGCCTCTTTGGCGTTGGTCGAAAGATCGTAGGTGTGCGGCCCGGAGGCGAGCAGGGCGCTAAGGCCGCCTCGCACAGCGTCGCCGAGTGCAGCGGTAGCGGGAAAGGACTTCAGAAGCATGGCCAACGACAAGAATGCCCCGGTGGGGTTGACCCGGTCTTGGCCCGTCCTCCGGGGCGCGGAGCCGTGGGCCGGCTCGAACAGACCCCGGCATCCGTCTTTCGCGTAGGGCCGGATGCTAGCCGATCCACACATCGCCGGGGATCCTGCTCTCCCGGCAATGAGGTCGCTCAAGATGTCTCCGAACAGGCCCTCGGTCAAGACCATGCCAGGCAGGTGAGCGTCGCTCGCGAATTGAAACGCCGCGCGGTCGATGTAGACGTGTTCGAAACTGAGTTGACGCCGACTTACGACCTCATCTACGACCTTACGCCACAAGCGGCTTGTGGCATACACGGTTGCCTTGTCGACCGAGATGAACCGCCGCCCGACCATGCGATCTGCATGGTCACACGCAATTTCGGCGACTTCGGCAATCTTGTCAGGGTACAACTCCACAACATCCCTGGCTGGGCCTGTGCCGTCACTCTCCTGCCGATTTGTGTCGTCGAGGTAGACACCGCCCAACAGGTTGCGTACCACTGTCGTCGACTGTCCCGTTCGCGGGCTGATGATCTCGCGGACGCTGACGGCAAGGTCCAGTTCCTGACGCAGACCAAGCAACGCAAGCTCTGGACGCGGACAGCGATCTGGACTCACCTTGGGGTCCTCTCCGACTGCCCCTAGCAGGACTGCATCGGCGCGGATGCAGGCAGTCAGAGTTTCGGTGGGCAACACAGACCCGGTCTCATGGAACCCGGTCGCACCGACCGGCCAGGGTCCGTCAACTTGCAGCGTTCCGAACCGTTCAAACTCCTGAAGGAGGTCGAACGACCCCTGTGTGACCTCGCGACCGACGCCATCTCCAGGTAACCAGGCAATCGTGATCATCGCAGTCTGGACTCCTCGAATTGAGCGGCGATAGCGCGTATTACTGGGATCAGACTGCCAGAAACCTGGGAGGCTGCTTCGGCGGGAGCAGACGCGCGCATCGAACTGGTGAGTCGTGGCACTCTACGCTCCGGCAAAGGAGCACGCTGGTGACCGCAGTGGAAACGGAACGCGCAGCAATGATCGCCGATTCGCTGGCGCATCGGGACGTCATCGACCGTCTCCATGCAGAGGGTCTCACCGATGGATTGCCAGTGATCCCACCCACCGCGGCGCGGGTTCAGATCATGCTTGCTGGACGCAACCCGATGCACGTCCTCGGTCTTATTCCACCACTGTCCCGCCCCGTCGACATGCGTGCCCTTGCGATCTGCGCCGTGTTGGCGGGCTGCCAGCCCCAAGAGTTCAGTGCCCTCGTGACCGCGTCGACGGCACTGATGGACCCGCAGCTGAACCTTCTCGGCGTCGCGACCACAACCGGAAACACCGCAGTCGGAATGATTCTGCACCCTGGGCTTGCGGATCAGTTGGAAGCAAATGCCGGCGCGAACACCTTTGGACCTGGAAATCGTGTGAATGCCAGCTTGGGACGAAGTCTGGCGCTGGTAGTGAGTTTGATCGGCGGGGCGCAGCCAGGGTCCATCGACATGGCGACGATCGGGCAGCCGGCCAAGTTTGGGTGCTGTCTGGCGGAACGACAGCCTCCGGCTCCGTGGCAGTCACTTCCCATTCGCCGGGAACTAAAGGACACCTTTGCCGTATCCGTCTTCGCCACGTCTGGGGTCGTTGAAGTCGCCGACACGTGGAGCAGTACCGGACGGGGCTTGCTCGAAACTCTGGCGGCGGCTGTGCCGCTACC
>JBBSNE010000323.1:0-3733 GCA_038232815.1 Euzebyales bacterium
GTGATTGCCGCCCCGGTGGCCGCCCGGATTGCGGCGGTGACGGCGGGGGTGGAGGAGATCGTCGGGGGCTCCCCCACGCCCTTGGCGCCGAACGGGGCGCCCGGTTCGGGCTGCTCAATAAGGGTGGCGACGACGTCTGGCATGTCCAGCGCGGTCGGGATCAGGTAATCGGTGAAGGAGGGATTGCGAACCAGACCGTCGGACACCATCACCTCTTCCATCACCGCAAGACCCACCCCTTGGGCAATGCCGCCCTCGATCTGGCCGATGACCGACCGGGGGTTCAGCGCCCGACCGACGTCTTGGCCGGTTGCGATCTGCACGACCTTGACCAGGCCCAGGTCACCGTCCACATCCACGACCGCCCGATGTGCGGCGAAGGCAAACGACACGTGGGCGTTGCCTTGGCCGTTGTCGTCCAGCGGGTCGGTCGGGGGGTGGTGGTGTTCGCGGATTTCATCGATGGCGGAATCGCGTAACAGTTCGGTCAACTCCATCGTCCGATCGCCGTCCACCTCGACCACCTCTCCCCCACGCAGGTCCAATAGTTCACGCCGGGCACCATCGACTGGCACGTCCAAGATGTCGGAGGCACGGTGCAGCAACTCCTCCCGGACCGCCCGGCAGGCCAGTTGGACCGCCCCGCCGCTCATCCAGGTCTGGCGCGACGCGCTGGTCGACCCGGCCGACCCGATCGAAGTATCGGTGGGCCCGAGCACCACCTGCTGGACGCCCAGTTCGCTGCGCACGATCTGCAACGCCAGTGTGTGAAAGCCCTGCCCCACCTCCGCCGCCGCGCACCGGACCGTCGCGATCGGGCGGCCCCCGTTGTCCAGTTCCAGCCGCACTCCGGCGGTGGAGAAGTCGTCGAACCCCTCCGAATACATCAGGTTCTTGAACCCCACGGCCATGCCGACACCCCGCTGGACGTCCCGTCCCATCGCGGTCATCCCGGTTCCGCCGGGCAGCCGTTCCAGCGGGTCGTCATCAGCCGGTTCGGGGGGAAGCGGGTGATCCATGGCTGCCTGGATCACCTCGCGAACCGGGGCGGTGCCAGTGATGATCTGGCCGGTCAAGAGCGTGTCCCCAGTCGACAAGGCATTGCGCAGACGCAGTTCGACGGGGTCCATGTCCAACGCCTCCGCCAGCTTGTCCATCTGGGCCTCGTGAGCAAAGCAGACCTGTACGGCCCCGAACCCGCGCATCGCCCCGCACGGCGGGTTGTTGGTTCGCACCGCATACCCGTCGATGGCGGCATGCGGGACACGGTATGGCCCGGCGGCGAAGCAGGTGGCATTGGCGATCACCGCGGTGGATGAAGAGGCATAGGCGCCGCCGTCCAGCACGAGCTGCGCTTCGACCTTGACCAGATCCCCGTCGGCGGTGGCGTGGTGGCGGTAGGTCATCGTGGCCGGGTGGCGGTGGACGTGGCCGTAGAAGCTCTCCTCCCGCGAGTACTGCATCTTCACCGGCCGACCGGTCTTCAGCGCCAGCAGGCAGACGTGGACCTGCAGGCTGACGTCCTCACGGCCGCCGAAGGCCCCGCCGACCCCGGCCAGGGACAGCCGCACCTGCTCGGGCGGCAGGTTCAGGCAGGCCGCCACCTGCTCTTGGTCCACATGCAACCACTGGGTGGAGATGTACAGGTCGACCCCGCCGCCACCATCGGGGATGGCCAGGCCGGATTCGGGGCCGAGGAAGGCCTGGTCCTGCATCCCAACCTCATAGGTTCCCTCCACCACGACGTCGCCGTCCACGGCATCGGGGTCGCCGTGACGCAAGCCGATGTGGCGAAAGACGTTGCCGTCGGGGTGAATGGGAGGGGCGTCGATGGCGGCCTGACTGTCGGCCAACGGGTCCAGGACCTGATAGTCCACCTCGATGGCCTCGATCGCCCGAAGGGCCAGCTCGGGATGGTCGGCGGCGACCGCGGCGACCGGCTCACCGTGATAACGGACGACATCGCTGGCGAAGACGGGCTGGTCTTTGTGTTCCATCCCGTACGTCGCAGATCCCGGTACGTCGGCGGCGAGCAGGACCGCGTGGACACCGGCCATCGCGGTGGCTTTGCTGGTGTCGATGCCGCGAATACGGGCGGAGGCATGGGGGCTTCGCAGGGTGCGCCCCCACAGCATCTCGGCGGCGTGCAGGTCGCTTGAAAAGGCGAAGTCGCCGGTAACCTTCGGTGTGCCATCGGGCCGGTCAGCGCTGTCGCCCAGGCTGCCTGCCGGGTCCTTGTGCTCGGTCTGCGGCGGGGCGGTGGTGGTGGACGACGCCGACAGCGTGTCGTGGCTGATCATGGCGATGACCTCTCACCTTCATCAGACAGGCGTTGGTCCCGAACGTTTGCGACGGCCTCCAGGATTCGTCCGTAGCCGGTGCAACGGCACAGGTTGCCGCTGATCGCCTCACGGATCTGCAGTTCGTCGGGGTCGGGGGTGTGGTCCAGCAGATCATGAGCGGCCACGATCAGACCGGGCGTGCAGAAGCCGCACTGCACCGCGCCGGCATCCAAAAACGCTTGTTGGACATCGGTCAGATCCTCACCCAACCCCTCCACAGTGGTCAGTTCGGCGTCCACCGCGTCGGCCGCCATGACGCAGCAACTGACCACCGGTCGGCCGTCCATCAACACCGTGCACGACCCGCACTCCCCCTGGTCACAGGCATTCTTGGTGCCCGGATAGCCCAGCCGTTCGCGCAGCACATACAGCAGACTCTCGCCCAACCACGACGTGGGCACTGATTCCTCCCGGCCGTTGACGTGCAGGCTGTAAGGGTCCGGGGCGGGATCGGTGTTGCTCAAGCCGCTCATGCGAACAGACACCTCGTCAACGTTCGGGCGGCCAGGACCTCCACGGCGTGACGACGGTATTCCGCGGTGCTGCGATGATCGGTGATCGGCGCGGCAGTTTCAGCGCACAGCCGTCCGAACTCCTCGGCATCCGCGGGCTGACAACTCATCGCATCCCAATCCAGGCGCTGGCTGATGTGGTCTTCCGCAGCATCTGGTCGCAGCGGAGTGGGGCCCACCGAACCCAAGCCCACCCGGACCCGGCGGTTGTCGGTGTCGATGATCATCGCCAGGCTGGCGACAGAGATGGCCATGGCGTTGCGCGGCCCGATCTTGGCCACGTGCTGGGGCCCGGCCACCCGGGGTATCCGGATGCGGTGGATGATCTGACCGGGGCGGATCATGGTGCGTTTGGGACCGGTGATGAAGTCCGCCAACGGCATGGTGTCGGCGCCCTCGGTCGAGACCAGGTCGATCCGGGCGTCCAGTGCCAACAACCAGGGCAGCGCGTCCCCGGCGGGGCTGGCGGTCCCGATGTTGCCGCCGACCGTCCCGAGGTTGCGAATTTGGGGCGACCCGACCGTGCGCGAGGCCATGACCAGACCCGGTGCCTGCTCGACGAGATCGGTCTCGATCTGGGCATAGGTCACCCCGGCGCCAAGGTCGATCTGCGCGTCAGTCACCTGGATCCCGTCCAGCTCTTCCACCCGTCGCAGGGCCACCACGGCTTCGGGGCGACGGTGGCCGTGGTTGACCTCCACCATCAGATCGGTGCCGCCGGCCAGCAGATGGGCATCGGGGCGGTCGGCCAGCGTCTCCATGGCCTCAGACAGAGATGTGGGTCGGGCGATGCTCAGCGGGTTTCCTCCTGCATTCCGTGCATCAGCGCAGCATAGACATCGTTGTGTGATGACGACGTTCTTGACAGCCTCTACTTGA
>JBBSNE010000324.1:0-3733 GCA_038232815.1 Euzebyales bacterium
GAGTTGCGGCTGGACGCCGCCCTGGCGGCTCGCCAGCACCGCTACGTCATGCTCCACGTACCCAAGGACAAGATCGACGCGCTGGTCGACATGTTCCATGGCCTTGAATCCCCGACGGTGCTGCCACTGGCCGGACGCGACGATCTGGCGGCCATCCATTTCGTGGTCCACAACGGCGAACTATGGGAACGCCTGGCCGACCTGCGGGCGCTGGGCGCCACCGACATCGTCGCGACGCAACCCGTCGCGCTGTTGGAATAGCGACGCAATCCATCGCCCGGTATCTGGAGTCCCCGTCAGACCCGCCCCACCCTGACCGTGCGCACCATTGTCGCTACCGTCATTGCCGTCGGTCTGCTGAGCCTGCCCGCGATAGCAACTGTTCATCCTGTAGGTACAGTGGCAGTACAAGAAGTCGGTCGATGAAGAGTGGGTGACGCGTGCGTACCGATCAAGAGAAGACTGGGCGGCTACAACTGCGAACCAGCGAGTTTCAGCGTCGTCTGCTGACCGCAGCGAGCCAAGCGGAGGGAACGACCGTCACGGATTTCGTTTTGCGCCATGCGACGCGTGCAGCAGAGAATCTGCTTGCAGATCGTCGGGTGTTCCTCCTCAGTGAGGAGCGTTGGGCGGCGTTCAACGACATCTTGGACAGGCCTGAACAAGACCTGCCGCAGCTCCGAAAGCTCATGGGGTACCCAACGGTCTTAGATGACTGAGCATGGGTCGATACAGCAAGGCTGAGCCACTCAACGGCACTCACCACCTCGACCAGTTTGACTGTGGGATCGACGCTGAAACGTTTTGGCTTCGCCGTCACGCCTGGCAGGCCGAGGGTCAGACGAGCCGCACGTATGTCGTTCGCCGCATCAGTGATGATGTCGTGGTCGGCTATTACGCCATTGCCAGCGGGTCGGTCATGCCCGAGGCGGCAACGCCACGCATGATGAAAGGAGCTGGACACTATGATCAACCCGTGATCATCCTCACCCGGATGGGTGTGGACGTCAGTGAACAGGGACGCGGACTCGGCCGGGGGCTTGTCGTTGATGCGTTGAAACGGATATCAGCGATCTCTGAACAGGTTGGGGTACGCGCACTTCTGATCCATGCTGAGGACGACACAGCCCGTGACTTCTACATGCGGCTGGCAAACTTCGAGGCAAGCCCAACCGACCCGTTCCACTTGCTTTTGCTGATGAAGGATCTTCGACGGGCACTGCAGCCAAGGTAAGGGCCGTGCACCCCCCTCGGCTTTTGACCCGATCCGACTCGGCGGAACCACCTGCATCCAAACCGCCGCGGCCATCGCCAACCATGCGGTGCTGCGCCACCAGGCACGAGACGACGGTGCCCTTCCGCCCGCCGGTTTCATCGCCCAGCGAGCAATCTCAACGGTCACAGGTCGGGGGTCAGTTCGGCCTCCAGTTCGTCCGCGGTGGTCACGATCGTGGTCGCCCCGGCCGTCCGCAACCGTCCCGCCCATGCCTTATCAGCGTGTCCACCACCGGTGAACCCGATCACGTCCATCTCCGCCGCGAGTGCCGCCTGAACGCCATAGGGAGAATCCTCGACGACGACACAATCTGCAGGGTCGACACCCAGTGAACGGGCAGCGAGAAGGAACAGGTCTGGGGCCGGTTTGCCGTGGTCGACATCTTCCGCGCTGAACCGCAGGTCCGGCGGGAACAGGTGAAGCAGGCCGGCGGCTTCCAGGGACAACTCGATCCGTTCGTGGGAGGACGAGGATGCCAGGCAATAGGGCACGGTCAGACGTTCGATGACCTCTGCCATGCCCGTCACCGGTCGGACCTCCTCGGTCAACTCAGCGTGACTGCGGTCACGCAGATCGTTCCAGAACGCATCGGTCAGGTCGACGTCAAACTCCTTGGCAACCAACCGGCGCATGGCCGACCCCGACACCCCGACATACCGGTCAGCAAGCTCTGCCCGTGTCAGGTGAACGCCGACCTTGGCCAGCGCAGCCACCTCGATCCCGATGGCGATGACCTCAGAGTCGATCAGCACCCCATCGCAATCGAACAGCACGGTTTTGACCTGTCTCATCATGGGTACGTGCGCCCGCTACGGGGCGTAGGTGCACATCGCGGCCCCAGGGGGAGTCCACTCATGTGGTCAGGACGATCTTGCCGAACAACTCGCCCTCGGCCATGCGCCCATATGCGGTCTTCGCATCGGCCAGGGGGTAGGTCTCGTCGATCAGCGGACGAACGCCGCTGGCCACCATGAAGCTCAGCAGTTTGGCCAGTTCGCGCCGTGTCCCCATGGTCGACCCGATCACCCGAAGTTGTCGGAAGAACAGATGCGCCAGTCCGCCCGGGGCGTCGCCGCTGGTCATTCCCGCCACCACAACGGTTCCTTGACTACGCACCGAGCGCAACGAATGTTCCCACGTGGCCCGACCCACGGTCTCAAGCACGCCGTCGACGCGTTCGGGCAACCGCGAGCCTGACTGAAAGGTCTGGTCGGCACCGATCTGTTCGGCCCGGTCCCGCTTCTCCTCCGAGCGACTGGTCACCCACACCCGGATGCCGGCCGCCTTGCCCAACAGCACCGCCGCGGTGGACACCCCACCGCCGGCGCCCTGGACCAAGACGGTGTCACCCGGCTTGAACCCTCCCTGCACGAACAGCATGCGGTAGGCGGTCAGGTAGGCCACGGGCAGGCACGCGGCTTCTTCGAAGCTCAACTCCTTCGGCTTGTCGATCAGGTTGACCGACGGCACGGCCAGCAGTTCGGCATGGGTGCCGGGATGGTGCTCGCTGAACAGGCTGAAGCGCTCGTCGGGGTCACCCTCGTCGCCTTGTCCGTCAGCGCCGACCACGACGCCGTGACACACCACCTCGCGCCCGTCGGCGGTCACCCCGGCGGCGTCGCCGCCCAGGATCATCGGGAGTTGATCCTTTTTCAGACCGACCCCCTTGAGTGTCCAGATGTCATGGTGGTTCAGCCCGGCGGCCTTGACGGTGACAAGCTCCCATCCGTCGGAGGGCTCTGGGTCGGGGCGCTCACCCACCACCAGGCCACTCAAGGGATCCTGGGCGTCAAAGGACTCAGCGTAGGCAGCAAGCATGATCCGTAGCCTAGAGGGGACCACCCCGCTGTGTCGGATCGCGGACCCCCGTCCCAGTACGATCCGACTCACCGCCGCAACGCCCATGGGCTAGCGCCCATTTGTCCACAGGGTTGGGCCAAAGACGTGGCCGGCCGGGCGGTGGTCGGGCACCATCACGCCCGTGGGCGCGTTGCTCGATCTGCTGATACCGCCACGTTGCCTTGCGTGTGCGACGGCGGGGGAGGAACCGCTCTGCGCGGCGTGTGCGATACAGCTGGTCCCCGACGACGAGGGACACGAACTACGCGATGGTGTCATCGCCGTGGCCGCCTATGTCTATGACGACCCGATCGCCACGGCGATCAAACGGGTCAAGACCGATGCCCTACGCAGCGGCGCGCGGGGACTGGCCGGCCTGCTTGCGCCCCACCTACCGCGGGCGGGCACCACGACATGGGTCCCCGCCCCCGCAGCCCGCCGTCGGCGACGCGGCCTGGATCTGCCCGAAGTACTGGCCGGACCAGCCGCGGCAAGGTTGCTCGTGGCCACCACAGACCGCCCCGACCAGGGTGACCTGGACGCCGCCGCCCGTCGCCGATCGGCAGTCGGGGGGTACGCCGTCACCGGTCCTGTACCCCCCTCCGTGGTCCTGATCGA
>JBBSNE010000325.1:0-3700 GCA_038232815.1 Euzebyales bacterium
CCCTGCTCCGACACGAGGCAGAGCGTCGTGGGGTCACCATCTCAGAGTTGACCCGCGAGGCAATCCAACAGCACCTGCAACGGGTCCCGGGGCATCGCCAGCTACGCGCGGCTGGGGCTGGTCGGAGCGGACGAGACGACATCTCTGAACGAATCGAGGAGATTCTGACGGCGGAGGTGGCCACATCGCCCTGATCGTGGACTCCGGTCCGCTGTATGCCTACGTCGACGCTGACGACCGCCATCACCAGGCCAGCCTCGAACTCCTCCAGACGCATCCCGGCCCGCTGATCGTGCCGACCCTGGTCGTCACCGAAGTGGTTTATTTGTTGGCCACGCGCCTGGGGGTTGATCCCGAGGTCCGCTTCCTTGGGGATCTGGCGTCAGGAGAGTTCGTCGTCGAGCCGGTCCACCCGGGCGATTGGCTGCGGATCGCAGAACTCGTGGCCCGGTACCGTGACTTCCCCTTGGGCACGGTGGACGCGTCAGTGGTGGCCGCCGCTGAACGTCTTAATCACACCGAAGTGGCGACGCTTGACCACAGGCATTTCGGAGCTGTCCGCCCCTCCCATAGCCCCGCTTTCACGCTGCTGCCCTGACTGCTTCCGGGGACCGGCGGTTCAGGCGGCCGCGTACCTCTACCCATGTCTGTGCGAGGGAAAGCAGGCTGAGAGTTGCCACCACGGCGAACATCAGCACGTCAAGATCCGGTTGGCGATAGACCAATACACCGATGGATACGGCAACGACAAGCACGAACTCCGCGATCACGTAGACCAAGAACCACGTATGTGGCTGGCTGCGACACCGCAGAAAAATGGATCGCGTCCCAACTGCCGCCATGAGAAGGACAGACCAGACCAAAAGAGTCCTTGTCAGGGCATAGGCGCCAAAGGACTGGACCAATGCTGAGGTGAAGAAGAGTTCCGCAGCCACAAGCACCACGGACACGCCGTACGCGATAGCCAGGCCGAATTCCCGTATGGATTTCCGTCGGCGAGTGGCGGCTGTCACGGCATCCATCGTGACCAACTCTAACCGCCGGAGACCGCCGGCATGATCATCAACTCGTCCCCGTCGGCAAACGCCACCGGGTCGCTGAGCGTGACCGGGTAGTCGTGGTGAATGCACAACACGTGGGGGCGCCATCGGCCCGACTCGTCGAACAGTCGTGGCTTGACTGCGGGATGTTGCCGGCACAGATCATCCAGCGCGTCGGCCACGGTGTCACCTTCCACGTCGACGCGACGAACCTCACCGACGGCCGGTCGCAGGATGCCCGGCAATACCACCACACCACGCCCCACGTCTACAGCACCGCCACCGCGTTGATCCGGGGCAGCGTCCCCGGCAGGCGTTCCCAGTGGTCACCGCCGTCATCGGTCGCCCACAACTGGCCGCCGGTCGTGCCCAGCACCACCCCGCCGTCGCCGTCGGTAGCCATCGCCCCTCGCAACACCAGGTCGAAGTTCGGATCGGTCGGCCAGCCGGCGCCCGACGGATGCCAGCTGTCACCCTCATCGGTCGAGCGATAGGCCATGAACCGACCATCGACGGGGGTGCGGTCCACGTCGGCGCTCAACGGGACCACGAACAGTGCCCCGGATGCCTCGTCCCGGACGATCGGAAAGCCGAACGTGGCAGGCAGTCCCTCCTCGATCCGTTCCCAATGGTCACCGGCGTCCTGGCTGCGATAGACACCCTGATGGTTCTGCTGCCACAAAAGATCTGGGTTGGACGGGTCGGCGACCAGGGCGTGGACGCACGACCCGACACCCGGGTGGTCAGGGTATGCTGCGGCGATGTCCAAACCCCGGGTCCGTAGGTCGAACGTCTGGCCGCCATCGTCGGAGCGCAGCACGCCGACGGCGGAGGCCCCCACTGTCACCCGCTCGCCGTCCAGCACGATCCGGTGCGCACACATTCCTCCGGCGCCGGGCTGCCAGACCGGCCGGGACGGATGGTCGTTGAAGCCAGACAGCCCCTGCCAGGTGTGTCCGTTGTCTTCGGAGACGAACACCCCCGCCTGAGCAACCCCGCACCACACCCGTCCGTCCGGTCCCGTGGTGAACGTCCAGATCTGTTCCAACTTCGCGTCGGTACCGTCGAATTGCGGCCCCGATTCGATGGCCTGCCAGTCCTGTAAGTCGTTGCTGACGTGCAGGCCCGGACCGAACCAGCCGCTGGCGGTTCCAGCCAGATACGTGCCATCGGCAGCCTTGCCGAAGGCGGTGACCCGCCAGCCTGGGAAGAACGGCTCCTTGATCTGCCAGTCCGTTCCCTCGCGCTGATACACCCACCCGCCCTTGTCGGTGCCGATCGCAAGCGTGGTCATCCGGTTCTCCTCAGTCTCTCCGACAGATTGATTGCCCCGGTTCTACACCCGGCGGCTATCAGCTGTCATCCGCCCGGTCGCCAACAGCAGCGATATAGGCATCGACGTCGAACTTCCGCTTCAACCCGCCGAGGGTCATGGGGCGGGTTTTGCCGGTGACCTCGCGCTCGGCAAAGGCCTGATCGTGTAGGCCGAATGCCCAGGCGACATTGGCGTATGAAGAACAGTCCCGGCCGTCCAGGAAATAGCGGTTGTTCAGGTCCAGCAGGGTCCGGAAGGCATGCTCAGGTGTGTTGGTCCAGCGCAGCACCTGTTTGGCCCAGTACATCCGCAGATGGTTGTGCAGATACCCGCCTTCTCGCATCTGCTTCATGGCGGCGTTCCAGGCCGGGTCATGGGTCTGACCGGCCTCAAGTTCGGCGGCGGTGTAGAGGTCCTCACGCGGGTCGTCGGTGTGCTCGGCCAACGTCGTTCGGGCCCAGTCAGGCAGCGCGTGGTAGCGGTCGTAGTCCGGTTCGTTGTGCACGTAGTTGACGGCCAACTCGCGACGGACCAACAACTCCTCGATGAAGGCCGTGCGATCGGCCGTCGAACCTTGCTGGCTGTCACTGATGGCACGGGCGACCGCAACCGGGGAGATCTGGCCATAGTGCAAGTAGGCACTGAGGTAGCTGACCCCCGGATCAAGTGGGTCAGGATCGCGATCGCCGTACCCCGCAAGGCCGGACGTGATGAACCGGGTCAGATGCGACTTTGCTTGTGAGGTCCCCCCGGTCAGCCAATCCACCTCCCCCACGCGGTGATCGACACCCAAGTCATCCAGCAACGTGTCCAGATCCGACAGGTCAAGCCCGTCGCCGCCAAGGTGGTCAGAACCGACGTCCAGACTGGTGGGGCGCAACTCCTGAAGGTAGGCGTCCAGGTGGTCGTGCAGTTTGGGCCGGATGGTCCGGGCTGCGTACTCGCGTTTGTCGCTGACCACATCCACAGGCACGATCACGTCGGCCTCGACCTGTTCGACCCGGACGTCCACGTCGTCGGCGACCTGCTGACGCCACCGAACAAGATGGCGTTGGTACGCCCGGTCCGTGACGAGCAGCGCGGCGTCGGCGGCAGCGGCTGCCGCAACGGTGGGCGGGGTGCCCTGGCGGATCGCGACCCCGATCCCCCGGCGCTGCAACGCACCGACGGTTTCCCTCAACCCCTCAAGCATGAACCGGTAGTGACGGCGACTGGCATCCGGATAGTCGGTGGTCAACCCGAACACCACCAACAGCCCTACGGACAGGTCGTTGGCCTGCCGGATGGCGTGTTCCAACGCATCGTTGTGTTCTGCCCGCTGCGCCCGCTGCATCCAGTACACGAC
>JBBSNE010000326.1:0-3661 GCA_038232815.1 Euzebyales bacterium
GGAAGCCGGACGGCCCCACCAGGTGCTGCCCCTCAGCGGGGTCACCCATTTCACCCCCTCAGAAGATCTGAACACCAACCTCCTGCTGTTGCAGTTGGACTTCTTACGTCGTTCGTTGGAGTTGTGACATGTACCGGGATGACGTCTGTGCCGTCTGTGGCGAATCGCTACCGCCCGACCACCTGTACTGCCGCGAGCATGCCGCCGTGGTGGACGACCTGCTGCATGAGATCGGCGAGCGCCTTCCTCGTCTGGCAGAGGATCTGCGACGGACCGCAGAACTGATCTCCCACATCCACGTCGACACCTGGGATTACCTGTCCGAACAGCGGCCAGAGTCCCCGGAGTGGCCGCCTCTGCTCAAGCTGGTCACCAACGCCGACGGGGAGGATCTGGACGTCGACGTGGACTCTGACCCTGGCAAGATCACGGTGACGTTGCACGGCAGTCTGGGAACGCTGCTGGCTGATCTCGCCGGGGCGGTGTCCACGGACTCAGTGGCCGAAATGGCGGCCGCAGCCCGGGCCGCCGACGGTGCGGGCGCCACCCACTGACCCCGGCCGATCAGACGCTCTGCACCCACTGCAGCACCGCGGACAGGGCCACAGCAGCGCCGTCGTCCTTGACCCCTGGAACGATGTGATGTGCGACATCGGTCAGCAAGGCCGGGGCGTCGGCCATGGCGATCGCGGTGCCGGCCACGGTCAGCAGGGGAAGGTCATTGGCCCCGTCACCGACGACAACGACTTCCTTCAGATTTAGCCCCATCGAGCGAGCAATCGCGGTGACCGCCGAACCTTTGTCGGCGCCGGGCTGCGTGATGTTGATGTAGGTCAAGCCAGGAGTGACCGGTGAGGTTGCCGCCCCGGCCGTCAGTCCCAACTCACCGATCGCCCGTTCCACCGCGGCCTGTTGCCCCTCGTTCAAGGTAACGATCGTGGCCTTGATGGTCTGGTCGACCAAGGCGGGGTGATCGGCGACGGTGCCAAACGGCTGACCGATGACCTCATCCCAATGCGGCCGGAACCGCTCGTCGAAGCTGGTGACCAGGATCGCGTCGTCGGTGTACAACTCGGCATACAGATCGTGGTCGGCACACAACTGCAGGATCGACTTCCGGTGTGCGTCGGTCAGCGGCCAAGTTGACACCGCGGTGCCGTTGTGCCGAATCTGCGCCCCGTTCAACACGATGTGTGGTCCGGCCAGTTGCAGTTGCTGTTGTGCCTGTGTGACGCCTGAAACCGGACGGCCGGTGGCGAACCCGACGGGCACGCCGGCGGCAACGACATCGTGGACGGCCGTGACCACTTCGGGGGTGACCACCTTGCTAGGCCCCATCAGCGTCCCGTCGACGTCCAGCAGGACATAACCCGGCCTGGCCGGTGGGCTCCATTGGTCGCGACGCCCACCCGGTGTGAGGGTCATCAACGGGTTTGGGTTGAGGGCGGCGGATGGCTCGGGCATGGCGCGCGAATCTAGCCGTTGACCCCTTGCGCGACGTACGCTGCGGAGGATGAGCCTTGCCGAGCAGATTCAGTCCGACCTGACCGCCGCGATGAAGGACCGTGACAAGGTCCGCACGGCGACGCTGCGACTCGTCCTTGCCGGGATCAAGAACGTACGGGCCGAGCCCGGGCATGGGCAACAGGTCACCGACGAGGAAGTGCGCGACATCATCAGCCGTGAGGCGAAGAAACGCCGTGAGTCCGTCCAGACGTACAGCGACGCCGGCCGCGACGAGTTGGCCGCGACCGAGGAGGCCGAGCTTGACGTGCTGAGCGACTACCTGCCCGCCCAGATGAGCGAGGAGGAGGTCCGTGCCCTGGTGGAACAGACCGTGGCTGACGTGGGTGCGACCGGGCCCGGTGACCTGGGCAAGGTGATGGGCGCGTTGATGCCCAAGGTGAAGGGCAAAGCAGACGGCAAGATGGTGAACAATGTGGTCCGCGGCGCTCTGGATCGCAACTAGTCGGTGCGGTCCCGCAGATACCGTTCAAACTCCGCGGCCAGCTCGTCGCCACTGACAGGCGGGGTCGGCAGCTCCTCGGTCTCAAGGGGATCGGGGTCGCTGTCGGCCCGCTGTTCCAACTCGCTGACGTAGGCGGCAAGCTCGTCGTCCTCAGCCACCAACTCGGCGATGTCGGCCACCTGCCCCTCCGCATCATCGGCCAGCGACGACAAATCCATGTCGGTCTCAAGCAGCCGGACTGCCCGTCGGGCGATGGCCAACGATGCCTTTTGATATGCCGTCCCGGCCAAGTAGTGCGGGACGCCCACCCAGATACTGGCCGCTTCAAACCCCGCGTCCACCGCAGCCTGGTGCAACACCCCGACGATGCCGGTGGGCCCCTCGTAGGTCGATCGGCGCAGGCCGTAGGCGGCCGCGGTCTCCACATTGGTCGATGACCCCGTCAGCGGCACCGGCCGGGTGTGGGGGCGGTCGACCTGCAGGGCTCCAAGGGTCACGATACGGGTGACCCCCAACCGCTTGGCCTCCTCCAAAATCACCGTTGTGAAGGTACGCCAACGCATGTTCGGCTCATGGCCACGCACCAGCACCACATCACGTGGGCCGTCCAGGCGCGCGTAGCTGAATGTGGTTGCTGGCCACTCCAACTGCCGTCGTTCGTCTTCCCAACGGACGATGGGACGGTTGACCTGGAAGTCAAAGAAGTCCTCCGGATCGATGTCGGCAAAATCCGAGGCGTCGATCGCTTCGCCCAAGGCTTCGATGGCACCGGTCGCGGCCTCACCGGCGTCGTTCCAGCCCTCGAAGGCAGCGAACAGGGTGGGCTGGTTCAGTTGTGGAGGGTCATCGTGATGACGGCGTAGCGCGCTCATGCGTACCTGAAGTGTCGCACGGTCAGCGGTGTCCGCCGCGTCACTGCTCCTCGTTTTCAGGAAATTCCCTGGCCAGGAAATCGCCGAGGACGGGCTGGACCACCTTGCTGCGGGTCAACTGGACGTCATGGCCACCTGCGGGGACGACGAACTCCTCCGCATGGGGCCAGGTCTGGCGCAGTTCGGCGTAGTGCCCTGGGTTCACGGTTTCGTCCCCGTCGCCCCTGATCAGCAGCGTCGGCACATCCAGCCTGGCCAACGCCTCCATGTCGACGTCGACCTGCAGCCCACCAGAATCCCGCAGACAGACCTCGCGCCAGGCGTCCGGCCCGCCCAGGGGGTCATGCAGCTTCGACAGCTGCCTGGCCCACAGGGGATAGGCCTTTTGCAACACGTCCGGGTCGAACTTGTCGCGCCAGCGGTGCAATCCCTCATGATCGCGGACGCTGACCCCGACCAACACCAGCCCGCCGAACAGCCCGTGGTCGTGTTGCGCCAGCGCCAGGGCGGTATGCCCGCCCATGGAGAATCCTGCAATCAGCGGCGGCTGGTCCAGATCCGTGACGTGAGCGCGCACCGCGTCGACCAGCACCTGCCGTGAATAGGGCTCCTCCCCCACCGGGGTCCGACCGTGCCCGGGCAGGTCCGGCAGATGCACACGGTAGCCAGCTGCGGTCAAACCCTTGATCTGTTTGGACCAGTGGTACCGGCCGGTCCCGATCCCTCCGTGCAACAACACCACGGGCCGACCGTCCTCTGGGCCCTCCATCTCCACATACATCCGGTCAGCCTAGGCGGTCCGTCTTGGACAATGCCGCCC
>JBBSNE010000327.1:0-3646 GCA_038232815.1 Euzebyales bacterium
GCGCCTGGCCGTCCACGATGCCCTCGACCCAGGATGACTGATGACGGCCTTTGAAAAGATCCTGATTGCTAATCGCAGCGAGATAGCGATCCGGGTCATGCGGGCCGCCACTGAGCTGGGCAAGCGCACGGTCGCGATCTATGCCGAGCAGGACAAGCTTGGTTTGCATCGCTTCAAGGCCGATGAGGCGTATCAGGTCGGGGCACAGCTAGGTCCGGTGCAGGCTTACCTTGACATTGATGAGGTCATCCGCGTCGCGGTGATGTCGGGTGCCGACGCGGTTCATCCGGGCTACGGGTTTTTGTCAGAAAATCCTGCGCTTGCCGAAGCGTGTGACGCAGCTGACATCACCTTCATCGGCCCGCAACCCGCGACGATGCGGCTGCTGGGCGACAAGGTGTCGGCCCGTGAGGTGGCGGTCCAGGCCGGCGTCCCGGTGGTGCCCGCCACCCCGGTGCTGCCAGAAGACCTGACCCACATCGCCGACATGGCCCAGGACGTGGGCTACCCCCTGATGCTCAAGGCCAGCTGGGGCGGGGGCGGCCGGGGCATGCGACCCATCGAAGACCCAGCGGAACTGCACAATAACGTCCGTGCGGGTCGACGTGAGGCTGAGACCACGTTCGGCAACGGCGACGTTTACCTTGAACGGCTGGTGCAACGCGCCCGCCATGTCGAGGTGCAGATCCTGGGCGACCGCCACGGGCACCTCGTCCATCTGTTCGAACGGGACTGCTCCATCCAGCGCCGCAACCAAAAGATCGTTGAACGGGCTCCGGCGCCCTACCTGACTGGCCGGCAACGCCAGACGGTGTGCGGCATGGCGTTGGACCTGTGCCGGCATGCCGGCTATGAGAACGCGGGCACCGTTGAATTCCTGCTGGACGTTGACACCGAGGAGTTCTACTTCATCGAGGTCAACCCGCGGATCCAGGTGGAGCACACGGTGACCGAGGAGGTCACCGGCATCGATATTGTCAAGGCCCAGATCCGCATCGCGGAGGGCGCCACCATCGCTCAGGCAACCGGGGCGGAGGGGCAAGACCAGATCCGTCTGCGCGGCCATGCCCTGCAGTGCCGGATCACCACCGAGGATCCGCTGGACAGCTTTATCCCTGACTACGGCCGCATCACCGCCTATAGAGGTGCGACCGGATTCGGGATTCGCCTGGATGGCGGCACCGCCTACTCCGGGGCGGTGATCACCCGCTTCTACGACAGCCTGTTGGAAAAGCTGACTGCCTGGGCACCCACGCCGGAGGAGGCGATCCAGCGGATGCGCCGGGCCCTGCGCGAGTTTCGCATCCGTGGTGTCGCGACAAACCTGGCGTTTCTCGAAAACTTGATCACCCACCCCGGGTTTTCCGACGCCAGCTATACGACTGCCTTCATCGATACCCACCCCGAGCTGTTCGCCTTCCGCGAACCCCGGGACCGCGCGACCAAGCTGTTGCGTTATGTGGCTGAGATCACCGTCAACGGCCACCCCGATGTCGCCGACCGCCCCCAGCCACCGGCGACGACCCGGCTGCCACAAGCACCGGTTGCCGGTGCAGCCCGGTCGGCCCGGACCCGCCATGAGCCCGGCGTCGGGGGGCTGTTGGAACGCGATGGACCCCAAGCGGTAGCCGACTGGCTACTCGCCCAAAATCACGTCCTGATCACCGACACGACCATGCGTGATGCGCACCAGTCATTGCTGGCCACCCGTATGCGGACCTTTGACATGCTCGGGGTAGCCGACGCTTACAGCCAGACCCTGCCGGGGCTGTTCAGCGTTGAATGCTGGGGTGGCGCCACCTTTGACGTCGCCATGCGGTTCCTTCAGGAAAGTCCCTGGCAGCGGCTGCGTGACCTTCGTGCCGCCATGCCAAACCTGATGACACAGATGCTGTTGCGTGCCTCGAACGGGGTCGGTTACACCAACTACCCCGACAACGTCGTTGTACGGTTTGTCCAGCAGGCAGCCGACAGCGGGATCGATGTGTTTCGGGTCTTTGACAGCCTGAACTGGGTAGAAAACATGCGCGTCGCGATGGACGCGGTCCTGCAGACCGGCCGGATCTGTGAAGGGGCGGTCTGTTACACCGGCGATCTGCTTGATCCCTCCCGGTCAAAATACGACTTGGGCTACTACGTGGGGTTGGCCATCCAACTGCGTGAGGCCGGGGCGCACATCCTGGGCGTCAAGGACATGGCCGGCCTGTTAAAACCTGCCGCTGCACGGGTGCTGGTGAAAACATTGAAAGAGGAGGTGGGTCTGCCGGTCCATCTGCATACCCACGACACCTCTGGTATCGCCGGGGCGACGGTGCTGGCGGCAGTCGATGCCGGGGTTGATGCCGTGGATGCGGCGATGGATGCGATGTCGGGGCTGACCAGCCAACCCAACCTCGGCTCCATCGTCGAAGCGTTGCGCCACACCTCTCGTGACACCGGCTTGGACCCGGCGGCCATCCGGGCGATCTCGACCTATTGGGAGGCGGTCCGACTGCAGTACGCAGCCTTTGAAACCCCGATGCGATCCGGCGCCTCAGAGGTGTACCTGCACGAGATGCCCGGCGGGCAGTTCACCAACCTCAAGGCCCAGGCACGAAGCTTGGGGATTGAGGACCGCTGGCCTCAGATCGCCCACACCTACGCCGAGGTCAACCGGATGCTGGGCGACATCGTCAAGGTGACGCCATCCTCAAAGGTGGTGGGCGACATGGCCCTGGCGATGGTCTCCGCCGGGCTGACCCGGGCCCAAGTGGAAGATCCCGACCACGACGTCGCCTTCCCCGACTCCATGGTCGACATGATGCGCGGCAACCTGGGCCAGCCGCCCGGCGGGTTCCCACCCGCCCTTCAGGCCAAGGTGCTCAAAGGCCAAACGCCGATCACAACCAGGCCCGGCGCCGCGATGGAACCCGTCGACCTGAAGGAAACCAGCCGGTGGCTGGTGGAAGAACTGGGCGGCTACCCCGTCACCGACGAAGACCTGTGTTCATACCTGATGTATCCCAAGGTCTTCCTTGACTACATGGGCCGTCGTCGCGACTTTGGGCCGGTCAGGGTGCTGCCCACGCCGGTGTTCTTTTACGGCATGACCCCAGGACAGGCCGTGTCGGTGGAACTGGAACGCGGCAAGACCCTACACATCCTGCTCAGCGCCATCGGTGAGACCAGCACCGACGGCGAGGTACGAGTCTTTTTCGAACTAAACGGCCAACCCCGCGCGGTCCGAGTGACCGATCGCAAGGTCACCGCCACCCTCGCCACCCAGCCGGTCGCCGATCCCGACAACCCCAACCATGTCGCCGCACCCATGCCCGGGATCGTTGCCTCCGTCGCTGTCCACGACGGCCAAAAGGTCACCGCTGGAGATCTGCTGCTGACCATTGAGGCAATGAAAATGGAGACCGCCATCCACGCCGAACACGACGGCGTCATCGTCCAAGTCATCACCCCGGCAGGCACCCAGGTCAACGCCAAAGACCTACTAGTAGAACTGTCCTAACCGGCCGGTCGGTAAGTCGCCCCATCCGGCCACCTTTGGGCGGTGGGTTCGAGTTCGGCCATGTGACGGATGCTGGCTGCCTCACAGTCTCCAACTACGCCGACCAACACTCACAGTGACGTCCGTTGGTTCCACCGCGCTCCGAAA
>JBBSNE010000328.1:0-3628 GCA_038232815.1 Euzebyales bacterium
ACGCAGCTTCGTCGCATCGCCCGTGATCACGACCAGGAAGTCGGCGCGGTACTCGACGACAACGAGCGACAACTCCTCTACCAACTCCTCAGCCGCCTCGCAGACCACGCCGAACTTCCGGCCCGCGTTCACCCTGGCTACTTACGCGCCTGAACTCATCGTGGCGTGCAGCCAAGATCGCGATCCAAAACGATCGAATTCGACGCAGTCGCGCGTGCTGTGCCAGAACTCGTCCAACAACGTCCGCCAGAAACCCATGGGTTCTGGCGCGAGACCGGTTTTGCACGACAGGGGTTTGTGCACGAGGTTCTTTGACCCTTCTCGGTCCTTCTGACCGTCGGGTTCCGTGTCGCGAGCGGGCGCGCCCTGACGCGAAGTCGGTGGGGTGCTGTCTTTGCGGCCGGTCGTGCCCCGTTGGCTATGTTTGGGTCGTCGGCGGATGGAACTGGTCTTCTGGCCTGGGGCTTGGCGGGCTCGACGGGATCAGCCGGCGTGCCTGGCCGACGCCATGTCCGGCCGGATCGATCCGCTGTAGGCCCCGTCGGGAGGAGGGTACGAGGTGAACCCCACGAAGCTCTTGGTGCTCGGCGTGGTGAGGTTGTTCGAGCCGGTTCACGGCTATCAGGTACGACGTGAGTTGCTGTCGTGGCGGGCGGAGAACTGGGCGAATCTCAACCCTGGGTCGATCTACCACGCGTTGAAGCGTCTGGCCCGCGATGGGCTTATCGATGAGGCGGATGCCGATGTGCCTTCGGGGGGCCCATCCAAGACGACCTACCAGGTGACCGAGGAGGGCCGGTTCGAGTTCGCTGCGCTGTTGCGTGAGCACCTGTGGGAGGTTGTGCCCAACGATCCGACGGGGCTGTTGGCCGCCCTGTCGTTTCTGCATGAGGTTGATCGGGCGGAGGTCGTTGCCGCGTTGGAACAGCGGGCTGCCGTGCTCGAGGGGGAGTTGACGTCGTCCAGGTTCGCGCGTGAGGAGGCCCAGCGGGCATCGACCGTGCCGGACCACGTGACCGAGATCTTCTTGCTGACGGACGAGCGCGTGGGTGGGGAGCTGGCGTGGACCCGGGGCTTCTTGGACCGGCTCGCCACGGGCGCCTACCACCTGCGCAGTGACGCCCACCGGGAATAGCCGCCAGGGACTTGCCCTGAGCGCGACCCTGTGGTTCACTCATCAATCTTGAATAATCAAGCTTGACTAGTGCGGCGATCCGATCAGGTGCCCGTTGACCACTACTCGGACCAGGAGAGTCAGACATGGAGCACATGATCGCTGCCAGGGGACTGGCCCGAAACTTCACCACATCGGATGGTCCGCTGGAAGCCGTACGTGGGGTCGACCTCGAAGTGGCCGAAGGCGAGATCGTCGGGTTCCTCGGACCCAACGGGGCCGGCAAGACCACGACCATCCGGATGCTCACGACACTGTTGTCGCCCACGGGTGGCTCAGCCGTCGTGGCCGGCCACGATCTCGTCGCCGATCCGGTGGGCGTGCGGGCCAGCCTCGGGCTGGTGGCCCAGGGGGGTGCCAGCTTCCCGGAAGCGCGAGCGGGCGAGGAGATCGTCGACCATGCCCGGCTGTACGGCATCCCGAGGGACGAGGCTGGACAGCGTGCGCGGCGGTTGCTGGATGAACTGGACCTGGCCGACCAGGGCGACCGGCGCTGCGACTCGCTGTCGGGGGGGCAACGGCGCCGTCTCGATATCGCCATGGGGCTGGTCAACGACCCGCCGTTGCTGTTCCTGGACGAGCCCACCTCGGGGTTGGACCCGCAGTCGCGGGCGAACCTGTGGCACCACATCACCAACCTCCGTGACACCCGCGGGACCACGGTGTTCCTGACCACGCACTACCTCGATGAGGCCGATGCACTGTGCGACCGGATTCTGGTGATCGACCACGGTGCCATCGTCGCGCGCGGCACCCCCAAGAACTCAAGCAGGCCGTGTCAGGCGACACCGTGCACCTCACATTCACGGCCCGTGAAGACGTGGCCGAGGCGCAACGGGCAATCGAGCGGTTGCCGGCGGTCGACGCCGTGGAGACCACAGGCCTCGACCTTCACTTCCACACCTCGGATGGTGGGGCGTTGCTCCCCGCACTCGTGCGTGCACTCGACACATCAGGCGTGTCGGTGGCCGACGTCTCCGTCCACCGGCCCACCCTGGACGACGTCTTCCTGGATCTCACCGGCCGGTCGCTGCGTGACGACCAACAACCGACCGGCCCGACCGCAGCTCAGACCTCGGAGGTCGCGGCATGACCGTCATGACCGGAACCGGAATCATCTTCTCGCGTGCTGTGCGGTTGTCCCTGCGCAACCCCGTCTGGGTCATCATCGGGCTGATCCAACCCGTGCTGTACCTCGCCCTGTTCGGGCCTCTGCTCGAACCTGTCGCGGCCACACCGGGATTCCCACCCGGCGACGCCTGGCTGGTGTTCGTGCCGGGACTGCTCGTGCAACTCGGAATCTTCGGCGCGGCCTTCGTCGGCTTCGGCCTCATCGCCGAGCTGCGCGCCGGCGTCGTCGAACGTCAACGTGTCACCCCGACCAGCCGCCTGGCGCTGCTGCTCGGCCGCGTCCTCCGTGACGTCGTGGTACTGGTCATCCAGGCCACGATCCTCACGCTGGCGGCGATCCCCTTCGGCCTGCGAATCGGCATCGGCAGCTTCGCCGTCGGCTTGGCCACCATCGCCCTCCTCGGGGCATCGTTCTCGGCGGTCTCCTACGCCGCGGCCCTGACCCTACGGACCGAGGACTCGCTGGCCTCGGTCCTCAACGGACTGTCCGTCCCCCTCTTGCTGCTGTCGGGCATCCTCCTGCCGATGAGCCTCGCCCCGACCTGGCTGCAACGCCTCAGCGATGTCAACCCGCTCAAGCACATCGTTGGCGGTCTCCGGGCAGTGTTCCGCGGGGACCTCGCCACCGCGACGTCGGCATGGGGCCTCGCCTGGGTGATCATGCTCGTGGTGGTGGCGATCACCTTCGGTACCAAGACCTTCCGCCGCGAATCCGCCTGACCGCGGACGAAACGCACCCCGTCTCCGCTTCAATTCTCCGCAGGGGGTTGCTTGCAGGAGCAAGCGGCCTCCTGCCAACCCAGAACCGATTGAATTTGGCACATTCAGCGGTGCTGTGCCAGAACTCGTCCAACAACCCCAACCACAAACCCATGAGTTCTAGACCGGGGGGATTTTGAACCATCAGGGGTTTCTGCACGACCCGCTTCGTGCCTACTCAGCCACTTCGAGGAGCCGGCGAGTTGGCACCGCCGGGTCAGGTGCCCGCTTCCTCGGCAAAGGCCTTCACGATGGGTCGTCCCACTCGTCTGGCGGCCGGGTCGTCGTGGTCGACGAGCCGTTGGGCGACGGTGACGACGTCGGGGCGAAGGGTCGGTCGCTTGGTGGCGACGGCTCGAAGGGCCATGGTGACGGCTTTGCCGACCAGCGGCCGGGAGTCGGTCGCGATCGCCTCGACGTGACGCATGGCCCGGATGAACAGGCCGTCAGCGCTGTCACGGTCGTGGAGGGCGAGCGCCCAGAGCAGCGCGAAGCTGGCGCGGCGGACGAACAGCCGGTCGTCGTCGACCCAGCGGTCGACCATCGTCCAGGCGTGGGCGGTGC
>JBBSNE010000329.1:0-3625 GCA_038232815.1 Euzebyales bacterium
GACCTCGATACCGGAATTGGTTCCCAACAGCCCCCGCAACCCCTCGGCGTCCGTCGGATCGGTCCATACCAGCATCTGTGCGTCGGCAGGCTCGACCAGGCAGCCACCGCCGTCCTGTACAGCCTGCTCCAGGTGCGGGCGGACACCTTCGGGACGAACAGCAACCGGTGGCTTGGGATCGTTGGAACGGGGGGTCATAGCCGCAAAGGGTAACCGGCTGTCATGCTGGGGCTGATGTCGGCGCATGACACTGACTGGTTCGGCCGCCCCGGTGGTGAGGCGGTGCGGCTTTGTGCCTACTCTGCGGAATGGGAACAACGCGCCCGCGAATGGATTGTGGCAATTAAGGATGCCCTTGAGGCCTGCCAACCGGCAATCGACCACATTGGGTCCACAGCCGTGCCGGGACTGATAGCCAAGCCCGTTATCGACCTCATGGTCGCGGTGCCCGACGTCACCGACGAACCGTCCTACCGTGCGGGGCTTGAGTCCCTGGGACTGATACTGCGGGCCCGCGAACCGGATCATCGTTTCTTTCGCCCGCCCGCCGGTGAGCCCCGGCTGGTACACGTCCACGTCGACCAGGTCGGGTCGTCGTGGCAGCAGGATCACCTGTTGTTTCGTGACTGTCTGCGCACCCAACCCGGAACTGCGGCCGCGTATGCACGCCTCAAAAGAGATTTGGCGCGCAGGGTCGGTGAGGATCGAGGGCGCTACAACCAGGGCAAGACCAACTTCATCCACAGTGTTCTGGCCACAGCAGGGCGGCAGCCTCAGGGCTAGAACCACGCCCGGCTACTCTCGTCAGGCCATGTTTGTCGACCAGGTCAAGATCAATGCCAAGGGCGGTAGAGGAGGGGACGGCGTCACCTCTTTCCGCCGCCAGCCCTATGAACCGAAAGGCCCGCCTGAGGGCGGAAATGGCGGCGACGGCGGTGACGTCATCGTCAAGGCCGACACCCAGTTGGCCACGTTGATCGACTTCCATCACCGCCCGCACCGCAAGGCGGACGGAGGGGTCAACGGGTCGGGTGATCTGCGCCACGGCGCCAGGGGCTCCGACGAAGTTCTGGTCGTGCCTGTCGGGACCGTGGTCACCGATGCGCACACGGGGGAGGTGTTGGCTGACCTTGTGATCGACGGCCAACAGGTCGTCGTGGCACCCGGCGGACGAGGGGGACGGGGCAACGCCGCTTTTCGTACTCGACAGCGTCGCGCACCCCGGTTCCATGAATTCGGGGCAGCGGGCGACGAACGCTGGGTCGGTCTTGAACTGAAGCTGGTTGCCGATGTCGCCCTGGTGGGTTTTCCCAACGGCGGGAAGTCGTCACTGATCGCACATCTGTCTGCGGCCCGGCCCAAGATCGCGGACTATCCCTTTACGACCCTCAGTCCAAACCTGGGTGTGGTCACCGCCGGTGATCTGGACTTCGTCATTGCCGACGTCCCAGGACTGATCGAGGGGGCGGCGGATGGCAAGGGCCTGGGGCACGAGTTCCTGCGTCATGTCGAGCGGGCCGGGGCGCTGGTCCATGTGCTGGATTGCGCCTCGGGCTACGCCGCAGCTGATGCCGTTGTCGACGCCCCGACCGATGCGGACCCGGGCGGCCGGCGCTATGAGCAACGCAATCCGTTGGAAGACCTTCAGGTGGTACTCGGCGAACTGAGTGCCTACTGGCCAGAGCTGTTGGACCGCCCTGCTATCGTCTGGCTGAACAAAGCAGACGCCGACCCCGACATGGCCGCATTGATACGGCCCGAGATCGAAGAAGCCGGCTGGGAGGTGATGACCGGTTCGGCGGTGACCGGGCAGGGGGTCGAGGAGTTGCGTTGGCGCTTGGCCGACCTGGTCCGCCAGGCCCGGGCAGAGGCCGCTGAGCTGGACGAACCTGTGACGGTCACACGGCCGGTACTGCGGCCCCGCGAGCAGACCGACGGACGGGATTTCACCATTGAAAAAGTCGGTCTCGGCGGCGGTCGATTCGGTTGGCGGCTGCACTCTGATCGGGTCGAACGCTGGGTGAAGCAGCTGGATCTGGACAACGACGACGCCGTCAGCTACCTGCAAGGGCGTCTGCAGCGGGCGGGCGTCGAGGTGGCATTGGCCGGGGCGGGTGCCGAACCCGGTGATGACGTTGAGATCGCCGGAAGTGTGTTCACCTTCAAGCCTGAAAACCTGGACACGGGGGATGAGGACGACGTGCTGTCCGATGACGACCTGTCGGATCGTGACGATCGCCCAGAGGATGACGACCCGGCTGATCTGCCGCGCGCCGACGACACCGCACCCGACGACACCGCACCCGACCTCACCGCAGACGACGACGGCTTCGACCGGACGCCGTGACGATGACTGTCCGATTCCCTGCCCCGGGACGGTTGGTGGTCAAGATCGGGTCGTCGTCCTTGACCGCCCTCGACGGAGGACTGGACCGGGATCTGATCGACTCCGTCTGCGCCCAGATTGCCGGGCTCTGGCATGACGGCCGCCAGGTGGTCTTGGTCTCCTCCGGTGCGGTGGCTGCCGGACTGCAGCCCCTGGGCTTGGCACGGCGTCCGACCGACCTGGGTCGCCAGCAGGCCGCGGCCAGCGTCGGGCAGGGCGCGCTGATCCACGCCTATACCAGCGCGCTGGCCGGCCACGGACTGCCGTGCGGCCAGGTGTTGTTGACCCCCGACGATGTGATCGATCGGCAACGCTACCTGAACGCCCGCACCACCTTCAGCGAGTTGTTGCAGATGGGTGCCGTCCCGGTCGTGAACGAGAACGACACCGTGGTGACCGACGAGCTCCGCTTTGGTGACAACGATCGTCTGGCGGCGCTGGTGACGTCGATGCTTGGTGCCGGCCTACTGATATTGCTGAGTGATGTCGACGGTCTGCATGACGGCCAGCCGGCAAGTGGCGCTCCGCTCATCGCCAGGGTCGATGATCTGACCCGGTTGGACCACCGGCACACCGGGGGCACCGTGTCCCACGTGGGCACCGGCGGCATGGGCAGCAAGCTGGAGGCCGCTCGGATCGCGACCTTCAGCGCCGCCCACTGTGTCATCGCAAACGCTCGTCTTCCGCAGGTCATCAGCACTGCGGCTGGGGGTGAAGACGTCGGCACGTGGTTTCCGCCGGCCGAAAAGCGCCCCGAATCCAGGCGGTTGTGGTTGGCGTTCGCCCATCAACCCACGGGTCGATTGTTCATCGACGGCGGCGCTGTCGACGCCATCACACACAAGGGTGCATCGCTGCTGGCCATTGGCGTCACCGCGTCAGAAGGAGATTTCCTGGCTGATGAAGCAGTGGATCTGATCGGCCCCGATGGCCACGCGGTGGCGCGCGGAGTTGTCAGCTTCGATGCTGCCACGGTCGATCGTATGAAGGGGTTGCACACCACGGTGTTGGCAGACCGGTTCGGGGAAGAGGGCGCCAGACCGGTGATGCACCGCGACCAGTTGGTGTTGACCAGCTGACCCGAGGTCACGGCCTGCTCAACCGTTCGATGCCGTCCATCAAACGGTCCAAGGCGAAATCGAACGGCTCGTCGGGCGCCATCTCGGCCCAGGCGGGTGCCACCGCCTTCATGTTCACCAACCCGCCGTGGTCGTCGGGAATCAGGTTCTGGATGAACTC
>JBBSNE010000330.1:0-3603 GCA_038232815.1 Euzebyales bacterium
ATCGCGAAGCAACTCCGCCTGCGCGACATGGGCGGGATCATCGTCATCGACTTCGTCGACATGATCGTGCCCGCCAACCGTGACGAGGTGCTGAAGCGTTTCAAGCGTGAACTGGCCCGTGACAAGACCAAGTCGCGGGTGATGGAGATATCGAAGCTGGGCCTGGTGCAGATGACCCGAAAGAACGTCTCGAAGGGGCTGATGGAATCGTTCACCGAAGAGACCGATGACGTCATCCCGGGTCGACGGGTCATCGAGGACCTGCTGGCTTGAACGCAAGCCCTGCCTGAACGAAGCAAGGCCGGGCCCACGGCGGGACCCGGCCTTGTGAACGCGATGAGTTAGTCGTCCAGGGTGAACGTCACCTTCATGGCGACCTGGTGTTCGCGGACCTCGCCGTCGTCCAGATAGACCTCATGGTCTTGGACGTAGACGTGCTGGACGCCACGCAGCGTCTTCTTCGCCCGGTCGATCCCGGCCTTGATCGCCCCGTCGTAGCTGTCGCCACGTGCGCTGATCTCGGTTACTCGTGCAACTGACATTTGCCCTCCAATAGTCGGTACGAGCACCTATCTTCCCACATGTCCGTGCCGTGCAACGAGGTAAATCAACTCGCTGAGGAACGTCATGTGCCTGGACCGCTTACGCTTACCCAGATGCGTGTGTTGTTGTTGAACGGGCCCAACTTGAACCTGTTGGGGACGCGACGTCCGGAGGTCTACGGCTCGACCACGTTGGCGGAGTTGGAACAGTTGGCCACGGTCTGGGCCACCGAGCTTGGCATCGACGATCTGGACACCTTTCAGAGCAACCACGAAGGGCGGTTGATCGACCGTATCCATGCTGCCCGCGGCGAGACCGACGGGATCGTGTTCAACCCTGGCGCCTTCACCCACACCTCCTACGCGCTGCACGACGCGATCGAAGCGGTGGGTATTCCGACTGTCGAGATCCACATCTCCAACGTCGAGGAGCGGGAGGGGTGGCGGCGTCAGTCGGTGATCCGTCCCGCCTGTGTGCACACGATCTACGGGCGCGGGATCGATGGCTACCGCTGGGCACTGCGACATCTCCATGCGCGGGCTGCCCGCGCAGTACAACGCCTGTCCTACGGGACTTCTCCCGAGCAGTTCGCAGATCTGCGCCTACCCGGAGGAAGTCCGGCATCCGATTTGGTGGATCCTGCCCGTATGCGAATTGGATCCACCATGCAGACCGGCGACGGGCCCTATCCGCTGGTGGTGACCGTCCATGGTGGCTTCTGGCGGCACCAGTGGACCCGCGACACCATCGAGATGTCTGCGCTGGACCTAGTCGACCGAGGTGTGGCAAGCCTGAACGCGGAGTACCGGCGGGTCGGGGCTGCCGGGGGCGGGGGAGGGGGAAGCGCCAGTGTCGAAGATGTTGCGGACGCGGTGATTGCCGCGTTGGAGCACCCAGCCATTGACGCCGGCCGCTGGGCCATCGCCGGCCACTCCGCCGGGGGGCAGTTGGCCCTTGCAGCTGTGCCTAGGATACGGGCCGCGGGGGCCGCCCCCCCGGCTGTTGCGGTGTCGTTGGGCGGTGTGGTTGACCTGTCGGCCGCCATTGAACAACACATCGGGGAGGGAGCCGCCTCCGCCTACGTTGGCGCCGAAGCCCCGTCGACGTTGTCGCCGGCAGACCTTGTACCTCTGGGGGTACCACTGCTGGTGGCACACGGTCGTGACGACGCGAGTGTCCCACTGGCACAGTCGGAATCCTTGGCCGAAAGGGCGAGGGACGCGGGGGATGAGGTCGAAATTGTCCTCAGCGACGGGGGACATTTCGAGTTTCTTGACCCATCTGAGCGGGCCTGGTCAGACGTCGCAGATCGTGTCGTCAAGGCGCTGCACCGTTGACCGTCAGCCCCGCAGCGCCGCGCGCAGGCTCAGGTGGGTCACCGCCGTGACCAGGTCGCTGGTCTCGATTCGCATTTCTGACAGCCCTGCTCGTTGGATCACTTCGTCGAGTGGGACCGCAGGAGCGTTGGCAAGCGCATTTCGGGTGGCCTCATCGACGTCCATCCAGCGGAGCAGGGTGTGGCTGTCACCACCCTGCGCACGGGTGCGGGCCACTGCCAGGTCTGCGGCACGGTCGAAATGTCGACCGGACAAGCTGAACTGACCAAAGGTTTCGACCGGCGTGCTGTATTCATCGCTGACGTGCTGGTCAGGCATCCAGGGACGCAGATCGTCATCGATCATCGACAGGCTGACGCCGCAATCGGTCAAGACGAACTCCAGATCGTCACCGCCGACGCGGCGTGCCGCGTGCAGCAACTCAAGGGTCCAGGCGGGGCGGGACAGGACAGGCAGGGCCACAAACGCCGTTGGCAAGACAGGAAGTGACCGGGCCGTCAGGCCGGGGTGAAGGGCGATGCGGGGCGCCACCTCGCCGAAGCGTTGCCGGATGAGGCTGCCCGCCATGCCCTCGGGCTCACCCATCAGCCCCGCAACCAGATGGGCGACGTTGGGACGGCTGCCCTCGCCGACCGCCAACGCCTGCCCCATGTGGACTGCGACCGACGCCTGATCGGTCAAATGTGTTGACGTTGACGCATCCACCATCCCCAAGCTATCCTTGTCTGTCCGCGCCCGAGCAGGGTGCGGTTCAGTGTGCAGCCACTGCCCGCGGCCCGTCCCAGCGGTCGATGCAGTCGGCGCCCGATCCATTCACCTCAGGAGTGCCCAATGTTCGCCGTTATCGCCACAGGCGGGAAGCAATACAAAGTCGCCGTCGGTGACGAGTTGGAAGTCGAGAAGTTGAACGTCGACATCGACTCCTCAGTCGACCTTCGCGCCATCATGCTGGTCGACGACGACAGTGTCACGACCGACAAGTCCAAGCTTGAATCCGCGTCCGTCACCGCCACCGTCCTGGACCAGTTCAAGGGCCCCAAGGTGCGGATCTTCAAGTATCGCAACAAGACCGGCTACCGCCGCAAGACCGGTCACCGTCAGCCGCTGACGCGGATCCGCGTCGACTCGATCTCTGCGTAACACACTTCCCTCTAGGAGCACGACATGGCACACAAGAAGGGCGGCGGCTCGACCAGCAACGGCCGCGACTCAAACCCCAAGTACCTGGGCGTCAAGCGCTTCGGTGGCGAGGTCGTCACCACCGGGTCGATCATCATCCGTCAGCGCGGCACCAAGATCCACCCCGGCGAGAACGTCGGTCGTGGCGGCGACGACACGCTGTTCGCCCTGGCCGATGGCCAGGTCAGCTTCCGCCGGTCGGGCAAGCGCACCTTCGCTGAGGTCGTCCCCGCCGAATAGGACCTGTTCTTATAGGTCGTCGGGGTCGATTCCTGCATCTCGCAACGCTGCTTCAAGCCGGTCGGCTCGCTGGGCTTCGGTGTCGGCCCGTTGGGCTTCGGTGTCGGCCTGCCGGGCAAGGCGGTGCAATGTCGGCGTGTCGTGCCAGATGCCGGTCTCGTCTGAGACGACCAGATCCGGTCCGCCGGCAAAGGTGACCCCGATCGTGTCGATCATTATCGGCGAGTCGGGGTTGGTGGTGGTAGCGGCAATCCGCCATCCAGACGGCACCTGAGTATCGGCCACCAGGTGCTCGATTCGCACG
>JBBSNE010000331.1:0-3563 GCA_038232815.1 Euzebyales bacterium
GCCAGACGTCGTCGCCACCCTTATTGAGCAGCCCGAACCGGGCGCCCCGTTCGGCGCCAAGGGCGTGGGGGAGCCCCCGACGATCTCCTCCACCCCCGCCGTCACCGCCGCAATCCGGGCGGCCACCGGGGCGGCAATCACTCGCGTTCCGGTCCGACCACAGGACATTGCGCTGGCGTAGCGCGGGGGGCGGCAATGAGGCCCCAGGTGAGCAACCAGACACCTTGCCCACACCGACTGACGGAGGCGGCCGAGGCCAGTGAGTTACGCGATGATGTCGCAGCTGGTGAGCTTGTGGGCTGAGCAGAGGCGAGACTGCTCCGGGTGCTGTCTAGCTTCTCGCCAGCCGCACCACCTCAGTGATGGCGCGGACAACTGCCGTAGCACCCATGTCCACCGTGGCATCCCCCACGGCCAATTCAACGACTTGCCAACGGGGTCGGATTGTCGGGAAGGACTTGCGCCAGGTCGCGATGCCCTCGGACTGGGCCACGGCCATACTTGCTTGGCCGAACGCCTCGTTGGTGACCTCCAGGTGCAAATGCATCATCGAGGTGTCAGGAACCTCGGGGACGACCTCGATCCCCTCGATCCCACTCAGTCCCTTGGCCACCTGGCGGGCGACGTCGAGAT
Organism: Euzebyales bacterium; assembly: GCA_038232815.1. GTDB lineage: Bacteria > Actinomycetota > Nitriliruptoria > Euzebyales > Euzebyaceae > Euzebya. Next base: position 634 of record JBBSNE010000331.1, read on the forward strand.
AGCTGTCCATTCGTCCCAGCCGAGTGTCCAACCCGTGCAGCGCCGAGGCCGCATACGGCCACAGGCCGATCAGACGCCCGCCGTGCCGTTTCATCCACACACGCGCGGTCGCGACTAGTTCGGCATCCCCCAACAGCGCGGCACCTGCAATTGCGCCTATCCCCTTGTAGAACGACACGTAGACACTGTCGAAGTGCGCCGCCACCTCAGCCGGTGCCCGTCCATATCCGGCGGCGGCTTCCCATAGACGGGCGCCATCCAGGTGCAGCGCAGCGTCCCTGTCATGCACCGTCTCTGCGAGTGCCGTCACGGTCTCCCACGGCGGCAAGATCCCACCCAGCTCGCGGATTGGGAGTTCCACCAGCACCGCTCCCATCGGCTGGTGTAGTTCCCGCACGTCATCCAGAGTCCAAGGCGTGACGGGGTTGCCCAGGTCGATCGTGCGTAGGCTGTGTAGCCATTCATGGGCTCGGGCCTCATGGCGGGTCAGGTGCGAGGTCGGGTGAAGGGCGACGGCCGCGTTGTTCGTACGATCGGCGTGAATGCGTAGTGCAATCTGTTGGGCCATGGTGCCGGATGGCATGAATACGGCGGCTTCAAACCCGAGCAAGTCAGCCACACGTTCCTCCACCTCGGCAACGGCGCCCCCCTCGGCGTAGCGGTCGGCGGTGATGTCAGGCCCCAACACCTTCAGCAGGTCCGCAGGTGTGCGGTGACCGTGCCAGTTGATCGACTGCGAGCAACTGTCGAACAGTTGGTCCCGTGCATCCTGGGTGACGGAGCTCATGGGATCACCTGGCTACAATCCTGCGCCAGGTCCTCACGCTCCCTGTTCCGGCCCTCTCAGCCAAGTCTGGGTCGTGACCGGCCCGTTGTTCCCATAACACCCTTGCGATGATAGTTGACGTCAGCGCCGCTAGTGACCGTCGGGGGATGAACCCCGGTCGGGGTCCAGTACCTTGGCCGTGATCCGTCCCAGGTCCGCGATCTCCCGCTCGCTGAGTCGGGAGAACAGTCGGTCGTTGAGATCCTGGAGGTGCGTTTCCTGTGCCGCCTTGAACAACTCAAGGCCGGAGTCGGTTATGGAAACACTGATGCCTCTGCCGTCATCCTCGTCACGCGTACGGACAACCAGCCCGGCGGTCGCCAGTTCCGCGACCAAACGTGAGACCCGGCTCTGACTTAATGGCGCTTGATGGGTCAGGTCGCTCATCCGAAGGCGTTTGGCGGGGGAGAAGACGGCCAGGAAAAGCAGAACCTCAAACGCGTGTAAACCAATGCCGTGGCGTTGTTGAAGGGTTGCGCTGAGCCCGCGGGTCAAGCTGTCTCCTGCGCGGACCAACCCCAAGAAGGCCTGCGCTTGACTGGGGGCCAAGTACTTCAGGCCGTCAGGGCGACGCATGACCCCGCCATGCTGCTCATCCGCCGTTGAAGCAGCGGTTGGCGATGGGTAGCGACGAACCATGACAGGGACGATAGCAAACTGTTGCGAAGGCATGCATCTACTTATATGCTTCTGCATACATTTAACTGTCGAGTGACAGGAACGACCGTGACTGAGCAGAGACCCCCCTTCAACCAAGAGAAAACGTTCCGGCGGCGGGCCACCGCTGTCGTTGCCGCCGTGGCCGTTGCCGCTGCTGCATGGATCCTTATCGAACTCGTTGCGGGCTTCGATCTTCGCGGACCAGTCTTTGACGGATCATCGGCCAACCTTGATATCGGCTTGCTGATTGTGATGGTTTCCACGGCCATCCCAACGCTGCTGGGGTGGGGATTGTTGGCCCTGTTGGAACGCTGGACTACACGACTGCGACGGATTTGGACGATGGTCGCGATCGTCGTTTTCATCCTTTCCTTGGCTCAACCCCTGTCGGGCACGGGGGTCGGGGTGACCGACAGGCTGTTGTTGGAGCTGTTCCACGTACTGGTGGCTGCCGTTTACATCCCGCTGATGCGTCGATCGATTGGTTCGGACGTGACCAGTTCTGACCTGGTTAAAACGTCATGACCGCATCTGTCTTTTCCGTTGCCGAACTGGCCTATCTAAGTGAGCGCCGGTTAGGCCGGCTGGCCACCGCCGACGGGCGGGGGAGACCCCAGGTCACGCCCGTCGGCATGTGGAGTCACAACGCCGCAAACGACAGCATTGAGGTACGTGGACGGGACTTCGAGTCGACGAAAAAGTTCCGCAACGTGACGGAAAATCCCTATGTCGCCTTTGTCGTTGATGACATGGCAGAGTCTGACGAGTGGCATCCCCGGGCAGTCATCGTGGAGGGTCCTGCCGCGGCCATACCGGCTGAGGGGACCGATACCCCCGCCCTTATTCGTATCGCTCCGGAGCGCGTCATCTCATGGGGGCTGACCACAGCGAAGTGACGTTCCGGTCTTTCCGCGGCCATGACAGCGGCCCGGGGCACAGATCATCCCGGGTGTCGGCCTGACCTCAGAACATCGCACTGCCCTAGCGCCGTGGCGGGTCACCGCCAGGAGGATTTGGTGGATATGGCCCCACATGGGAGCGTGATGCACCATCTGCAATCGGTCTCTGTTGCGAGCAGCCGCTCCCGCTCCCAGGATGGTGTATGTGGCGCATATCTGCGCGGGATACACCAAACGCGCCCGGTTTGAGCGGCCGGCGCAAGTCCGGGAGCCGGGGCAGGTGCACAATGCGCTTGTGGAAGCCCCCATCGAAGCCCGTACAGTCCTTCGCGGTGCTCGTCATCCGGGTATCACGGCCTCCAAAGACGTGGCCATCCGCGCTGGCCTGATCGAGGCAGTCGGCCACGTGCCGGCCCAGGACGGCGACATCGTCATCGATGTCGAGGATGACATCATCACCGCCGGGTTGATCAACACTCACCATCATCTGTACCAGTGGATGACCCGGGGGCGGGCGACCGGGTGCAACCTGTTTGACTGGTTGA
>JBBSNE010000332.1:0-3562 GCA_038232815.1 Euzebyales bacterium
GCTGGCTGGCATGTCGGGCAAAAGAGGTGCTGCCCGGCCTCACGGACCTACTGAACACGGGGGGAATTCAGCAGCGGGGCCAGGGCAGCAACATGGAGTGTAGGGCCTCGGTTCATTCTGCCAACCAAGAGATGGCAAAAAACCCAACCATTTGTCACCGGTCGTACGTGCAGGTCACATCGACGCACCCCGCGGTCGCACCTAAGCGCGAAAGTCCCCGGTCGGCGTAACGTCGGTTGGTAGTTTTGGAAACATGGCAGGCGGACCAGTCGAGAAGGACACGTGCCGCGACTACGTGCTCCCACTGCTCAAGGCCGCCGGCTGGGACGACGACCAGATCGTGGAGCAATACCCGATCACCGCGGGCCGAGTCGTACCCTTCGGCAAGAGGCACCGCCGGGTCAAACCCCTGAGGGCGGACTACGTCCTTGAGTTCGAGCCCAACATGCCCGTCGCGGTAGTCGAGGCCAAACGAGAGTTCGCCATCCCGGGCAAGGGTCTGCAACAGGCGAAGAACTACGCCCAACTGCTGGACGTCCCGTTCGCCTATTCGACCAACGGTAAGGGGATTGTCGAAGACGATCGGGACACCGGTTATGAGGACGATACCTTGGGCGGGTTCCCGTCTCCGGACGCCATGTGGCAGCGATACCAAGCCTGGAAGGGCGTCGTCGAGGACCACGTCGCCAGCGCCCTCCTACTTCCCTTCAATCGGTCGATCCGTAACCCCGACGGTTCGGTGAAGGAACCACGCTATTACCAACGCATCGCCATCAACCGTTCGGTGGCCGCGATCCTCAAAGGCGACAAGCGACTGCTGCTCACCATGGCCACGGGCACCGGCAAGACCTTCGTGTCGATGCAGATCGTATGGAAGCTGTGGAAGAGCGGGTGGCGCACTGACCGCCATCCCCGGGTCCTCTACCTCGCGGATCGCAACGTCCTCCTTAACCAGCCGATCGACCGGGAGTACAAGCCAGTGTTCGGCGGCGGTGACAACACACCGATCTGGAAGCTGCAGGGTGAGGCGAAGGCGGGCCGAGAGATCTACTTCGCGCTCTATCAGCAGCTCGCCGATTCTGGTGACGACCCGACCGGGATGTTCCGCGAGTTCGCCCCTGACTTTTTCGATTTGGTCATCGTCGATGAGTGCCACCGTGGAAGCGCCCGGGCCGAATCCACCTGGCGGGCCATCCTCGACCACTTCTCCTCGGCCACGCAACTAGGGATGACGGCAACCCCCAAGCGGGACGAGACCGTCGACTCCTATGAGTACTTCGGTGACCCCCTCTATGAATACTCACTTGCTCAAAGGCATTGACGACGGGTTCCTCGCCCCCTACCGAGTGCGCAGGGTCGTGCTGAGCCCCGACGCTCACGGCTTCGCGCCCGATGACGGTCAGCTCGACCGGTTCGGCAAGGAAATCCCGAAGGACCTGTATACCACCAGGGATTTCGAGCGTGTCGTGTCGCTCCTCGACCGTACGGACGCGGCCGCAGCGCACCTCACCCAGTACTTGAACGCCACCGACCGATTCGCGAAGACGGTGGTGTTCTGTGTCGACCAGGAGCACGCGGACCAGATGCGTCGTGCGCTGCACAACGCCAACTCGGACTTGACTACGCAGCACGCCAACTACGTCGTGCGCATCGTCAGTGACGAGGGTGGGATCGGCAAAGGCCACTTGGACGACTTCGCCGACACCGAGAAGGACCTCCCCGTGATCGCGACCACGTCCGAGATGCTCTCCACCGGTGTCGACCTGCCGACGGTCCGCAATATCGTGCTGTTCCGTCCCGTTGGCTCGATGGCACTGTTCAAGCAGATGATCGGGCGAGGAACACGGCTGTTCCCCGACGAGGACAAGCTTTCGTTCGACATCATCGACTACGCCGGCGCGACGACGCTCTTCGCTGACCCAGACTTCGATGGCCCACCCGAGCGGGTGGACGACGAGGTGATCGATGACGAGGGGAACGTGGTCACAGAGACCGTCGTTGAGGAGTCCGAGCCCCCGTTTGATGCCGAGGACGACGAGGGCCTGGTGGATCCTGATCAACTCGACGCTGAACCGAGGTTCAAGTTCTACGTGGACGACGTCCAGGTTTGGGTCACTGCAGAAGCGACGTATCACCTGGATCCCGAGACACAGCGGCTCCGGCTTGTCGAGTACCGCGACTTCGTCACCGAGACCGTGCGCGCCCTCTTTCCCGATCCCGTCGCACTTCGAAGCCAGTGGGCTGAGCGGCCCGGGCGACAGGACGTGCGTGATGCCCTGGAAGCGCATGGCATCGACGCAGACGAGCTCGGTGTAAGGACCGGCCTCTCCGATGCCGACCCCATCGATGCCCTGGTCCATCTTGCGTGGAACCAGCCCTTGGCAACCCGTGTGGACCGGGTCCGTCGCGTCCTAAGGACCACGTGGACTTCTTCGAGGAGTACCAGCCTGAAGCGCGCAAGGTCCTGTCTCATTTGCTCGATAAGTACGCGCAGCACGGCATCAGCCAATTGGACGACGGCAGCGTCCTTCAGGTCCCACCGATTTCTTCGCTCGGTTCGCCAGTCGACATCGCGGAGCGGTTCGGTTCCTCCGATGAACTCAGGACGGCGATCAAACGGCTGGCGGGGCTGCTCTATGCCGCATGAACTCAATAAAAACTTTAGTTTGGCCATCAGTTCACGCTGAAACTCAAGCTGTCGTGTAGGATCGTTGCGTGCCTGTCGACCGCCGGGATCTGCGGAAGCACCTGTTTACCATCGCCTCTGAGCAGGGCGGTTATTTCACTGCGGGCCAGGCCAAGCAGGTCGGCTACTCCTACCAAGCCCAAGCCCACCATGTCGGCGCGGGCAACTGGTATCGCGTCGATCGGGCTCTCTTCCGGCTGGCTGAGTGGGTATCCGACGTCCATGATGAACTGGCTCGCTGGACGCTGTGGTCCAAGGGGCGGGGAGTCGTGTCCCATACGACAGCCTTGTCCGTCCATGGCATCGGAGAGTTCGAGTCAGCCCGTGTGCATTTGACGGTCCCGCCCGAATTCACGATGCACGATCCAGCTGTCGTTCTCCACAAGGCCGAACTACCGGCCGGTGACATCGTTCACCACACAGGCTTCCGGCTCACGACGCCGACCCGATCGCTCATCGACGTCGCAGAAGGCGCACCGGACGAGGAGCTTCTTGCCAATGCCATTGAGGACGCGCAGCAGAACGGGCTTGTCGCTCTGCGTCTGCTAACTGATCGAGCGGAGGCCGTGGACCCGCGAGCGGCGCTGTATATCGAACGGGCGATTCGTGAGCTGGCGTCGCGGTGACCTACGAGACGCCCCATGCACTTCGAACTGCGCTGGAGCAGCGACTGCTTAACAGGTCTCGGGCGACGGGCGTGGCACTTGATCGTCTTCGCCGACGGGTCCTGTTCGACTACGCCGGCCGTCGGGGGCCGTTGGGCGGCAACGCCTGGCGGCTGTTGCCCCGCAAGCGTCGGGTCCGCCGCCACCGACGTGACACTCTCCAAAGGCCCAGTGTCCTCGGTGGATTCCGGCCGCTGAGTCAACGACCGGA
>JBBSNE010000333.1:0-3520 GCA_038232815.1 Euzebyales bacterium
CGCCGTTGCAGGACCGGTATCAGACTGTCGAAGGACAACCCCTTGTTCAGACCTCCGGCGATCCAGACGACGTCGTCGTAGGACTGCAGGGCCGCAAGGGCGGCATGCGGGTTGGTGGCCTTGGAGTCGTGGAGATAATCCACGCCATCCACGGTGGCAACCAACTCCAGTCGATGAGCGCCTGTCCGAAACCGCGACAGCGTGCGTTTGATCCGCTTGGGATCGCCCCCCAACGCCAGGGCGGCATGCGCACTGGCGGTGGCGTTGGCCACGTTGTGGGGGCCGGGCGCGGCCAGGGCTGCCGGATCGATGACGTCGGGATCTGTCCGAGCGGCGACCACGCGCCCCGGGGGCGGGAAACGGCCGACTGCCTGTGCTGCCCCGGCGTCTTCGGCCCATACGACCGTCGTGTCCTTGGGGTGCTGGGCTTGCCACAACCGCGCCTTGTCGGCGGTGTAGGCGGCCAGTCCACCGTGCCAGTCCAAATGGTCGCCTGCGACGTTCAACAAGACGGCGACGTCTGGCCGGAAGGTGGTGCAGAAATGCAATTGGAAACTGGACAGTTCCGCCACCAACAACGGCGGTGGGTCAACGGTCAGAGCGGTCACCAGCGGCGGACCGATGTTGCCCGCCGCCGGCGCATCCAGGCAGGCGGCGATCATCTGGGTGGCGGTGGTCTTGCCGTTGGTTCCGGTCACCGCCACCAGACGAGTCCGCCCCCGGTTCAGACGCCAGGCAAGCTCTGGTTCAGACCACACCTGGATCCCCTGGGTCGCTGCGGCGGTCAACAAGGGGTGGGAGGGGGCGACGCCAGGGCTGGTCACGACCAGATTGACGTCCCGGAGCACCGCGGGGTCCATCGACCCCAAGACCACGTCGCCGGGTAGCCCATCTGTCGGCAGATCGTCACGCTGGTCCACTGCCCGTACCTGCAGCCCGATGCGGTCCAGTGCGGCCGCCATCGCCCGGCCGCTGGCGCCCAAACCCACGACCAGCACCGTCATCCGCTACCCACCCGTGACAGATATTCGGCATAGAACAGTCCGATTCCAAACGCCGTGCACAGCCCGCCGATGATCCAGAATCGGACGATCACTTCGTTTTCGTGCCACCCCATCTGTTCGAAATGATGATGGAACGGGGCCATCCGAAACAGCCGCCGTCCGCGCCCCAGCCGGAACACGACGACCTGCAGGATGACGCTGACGGTCTCGGCCACGAACAGCCCGCCGACGATGATCAGCAACAACTCGGTTTCGGTCAGCACTGCCAAGGCGGCCAACATGCCCCCGATCGCAAGCGATCCGGTGTCCCCCATGAAGATTTTGGCCGGATGGGCATTCCACCACAAGAACCCGGTCGTCCCGCCCATGGCTGCGGCGGCGGCTATCGCCAGCGTGTCGGCATGGTTCCAGGCCTCCAGGGAGTAATCGACCTGATGCCGGAAAATCCAAAAGGCAATGATCACGTAGGCGCCGAAGACCATCGCGCTGATACCGGCGGCCAGTCCGTCCAAGCCGTCGGTCAGGTTCACCGCGTTGGATGTGGCCGACAGGATCACGAAGCAAAAGACCGGGAACAGCACCGGTCCGAAGTCCAGCGACAACGGCCCGATGAACGACAACCGGGTTGATGTCTCGGCCACGTATTGGGCGCCGAAGGCAAAGAGAATGGCCACCAGGGCCTGACCCCCGAATTTCGCCGTTTTGCTCAACCCCAGGTTGCGTCGTTGTCGCAGTTTGATCAGGTCGTCAAAGAACCCGACCAGCCCCATGCCGGCGAAGGTGGCCATCGTCAACGCCCCACCCGCAGAGTCAAGACGTCCCGCGATCGCCGCCGCCACGACATAGGCGATCCCGGTGGAGATGATGATCGCCGTACCGCCCATCGTCGGCGTCCCGTGTTTGGTGTGGTGGGTTTGCGGCCCGTCGTCACGAATCAACTGACCCAACTGCCGCGCCTTGAAGAAGCGGATGACCAGCGGGGTGACGATCAGCGACACCGCAAGCGATGTCGCTGCCGAGATCAGGATGAACCTCATCGGCCGTCCCCCGCATGCGCCGCCGCCAGGGCCATGGCGACGCGCTCCATGCCGACGCTGCGGCTGGCTTTGACCAGCACGACATCCCCCTGCCTTGCTCGCAGGCTGATCGCATCGCCAGCTTCCCCGACGTCGACCACCGTGACGATCTCGCCGTCAAAACCAGCCTCGCGGGCCCCATCGGCGATGCCGGCGGCCCGGGCCTCGACCACCACGACCCCGTCGAACCCGCAACGGGCCAGCTCGGCCCCGACAAGCAGGTGACCGGCACCGGTCTGGTCACCCAGTTCCGCCATGAAACCCAAGACGGCCCAACGTCGGCCCGGTATCTGCATCCTGGCGACGGTGTCCAACGCGGCGATCACCGAATCAGGATTGGCGTTGTAGGCATCGTTGACCAGCGTGACCCCCCGGTCGGTGACGCTGACCTCCATCCGCCATCTGGACATCGCGGCGTTGGCCAATCCGGCAGCAGCAGTTGCCAGATCCACGCCGATTTCCCGAGCCGCCGCCAGGGCAGCCAACGCGTTGGACACCTGATGGCGACCCGGACGTGGCAGTCGCACGGTGACGCCATCAAGGTGCACGGTGGCAGTCGCGGCGTCGTCCCACTCCACGTGTTCAGCGTGGACGTCGGCGGCATCGGTCAGGCCGAACGTCACGACGCGGCCGGGTGCCACCGCTGACATCTGCAGGCACGCGGGCACATCGGCGTTCACGATGGCAACCCCGTCGGTGTCCAGGCCTTGGATCAGTTCCGACTTGGCCTCCGCGATCGCTTCTATCGATCCGAACTCACCGATGTGGGCCCAGGCAACGGTCGTGACGATGGCCACATCGGGCCTCAAGATCGGCATCATCGATGCGATGTGACCCTTACCGCGCGCGCCGATCTCACACACCAGTACCTCGGTCTGTGGAGTCATCAGACACAGCGTCAGCGGCAGGCCGATCTCGTTGTTGAACGACGCGGGGTTGGCCACGGTGACCCGGGCTGCCCCGATGGCCGCAGCAGCCATGTCCTTGGTGGTCGTCTTGCCGTTGGATCCGGTGATGGCGACCACGATCGGGTTGACCTGGTCCCGTATCCATGCCCCCAGCCCGGTCAAGGCGTCCAAGGGATCATCGACCACGATGCCGCCGGTCGGGGCATCCTCGGCACCTGCTTGGTCGGCTGCGCACAGGTGGGCCACCGCACCGGCGGCCATGGCCTGGGGGATGTAGGTGTGTCCATCCGCATGGTCACCGGACAGGGGAACGAACAGGTCGCCGGGCCTGGTGGTACGAGAGTCGATGGAGACCCCGGTGATGCGTTGGCCCATGTCATCGCCACCAACGACATCACCACCGACGACATCGCCAACCATCGCCGCGGTCAGGGGAATCATGCCCTCACCCACTGGCGCAGCGCCTCACGGGCCACCGCACGATCGTCGAAATCGATGCGGCCGCTGGGAAGTTCCTGGTAGGGCTCATGTC
>JBBSNE010000334.1:0-3492 GCA_038232815.1 Euzebyales bacterium
GCCAGGGCATCGGCGAAGGCCTCGCCGGTGGCGACCAAAACGGTGTCGACGGGTCCGAAGGTGGCGCTGATCACGGCTGCCGCGGTGTCATACCGGGACGCACCCTGTAACCGGGTGACCTGCGCCCCCGTGATCGTGCTGACCTGCAATCCGACGTCCTCAGAGACCGCAGCGAGCCCACCCACGATGATCACCTGCTGGGGTGCCAACCGGAGCAGTTCCAGTTGGGTAGCCAACGGCAACCCCGTCGGCTCGGTCAACAACAGGGGCGCGCCAGCCACGGCAGCCGCGGGGCTTGCGGCCAAGGCGTCGGGGAAGTCACGGCCGCTGGTCAGATACACCACCGGGGCGTCGGCCTCCCCGGCGATCTGTGCAGAGACTGCGGTAGCGGTGTCGAAACGGCTGGGCCCGGCCAGTCGTTGCACGGTGGCGTCCGGTACGGCGGTGATCACGTCTTGGCGAACCTGATCGCTGAGTACCGCAGGGCCACCCACCAACACCACCTGTTGGACCCCGAGCCGGCTGAGTTCTGCAGCGCTTTCCGCGGCCAGGCCGTCGCTTGGGCTCAGCAGGACCGGACCGCCCCGGATGCCGGCCAACCCACCGCCGGACAACGCGTCGGCGAAGGAGTCAGCACCGGCGACGATGGCGATCGGGGCGCCGTCGGGATGTGACTCCTGACTGATGGTCACCGCGGTGGTGATCCTGGTGGTGCCGGCCCATCGGGCCACCTCCGCGGTGACCGGCCACACGCCTGGCTGGTCGGGAACCTCGACATCGATGGGAACCAGGCGGATCTCACCCGTGGAGGGGTCATGGACCAGTGACGATCCGGCTTGGAAGTCCAGACGCTGTCGGCCGCCGGGGGCTGCGATCACACCGCTGACGGGAAACCCCAGCCAGCCGTCAGGACCGCCACGGCCCGAGTAGTCGGCCTCCAGGGGCCCATACACCGCATGGGCTTGGCCATCAGCGGTGGTGTAGATGGCACCGGTTTCGGTCGGGATCATCTGTCCCCCGGCGACGTCGGTCGGATCGCCGGTGACGTATCCGAGCACCCCGCCGGGGCCCTCCAACTCGGTGTAGATCAAGCCGGCGGTGCCGCTGAGCACGGCGATGCCGAAGCTGGTGGACCGGACTATCGCCCCATTGGTGTATGCCCGCCACGACCCGCCGTCGGGACCGTCGGATTCCGCACCGATGGGGACACCCAGTATCGACCCGACCAACCCCAGGTCCTGATAGACGATGTCGATCTGGGTCGGGTCCGGACCGTTCAGACAGCTGGCGGAGTGGTCGCGGGTCCGTTCGTCGGTGCGGACCGTGGTCGTGCAGGTGTCATCCCACTCCCAGGGCGGGGTGCAGATGATGATGCGGCACACGACCTCTGTGGTGCCCGCGATCTGCTGGTTGCACTGGCCGTAGCGGAAGTTGTTGCAACAGACCCGACGTCGGTCGCATTCACCGTCGGCGCAACGGCAACTGCAGCTGGCCTGTGGCAGCCGGTTGCAGTCGATGACGTAGCGGTCCTCACCCCGGCAGAACGCGGAGGAGGAGACCTTCCACCACCCGGCGGCATACGAGCCGTCGGGGCAGGTGTTCGCGCCGCCGTTGATCGTGCAGCAAAACGCCGTCCAGCCCTGATCGCACTCATTGGAGGGGCCACACACCGACGCGTAGGCGCTCATGGGTCGCAGGATGAAATCGATCGGGTTGACCGCAAGTGCGGTCCCGATCAGGGCCGCGCGGCGCATGAAACCCCGGCGTCCTCGGTCGGGCGCCGGTTGCCACAGTCGGGTGCCGCGGGCGACGGCACGCTGCGGCCAGGTGGTTTGTGGCACCACCCCTGGTTCATCAGTCACCAGCAACGTCATCGCGGGGCGATCTCCACCCGGTCAAGGATGTCGTTGACCGATCGGGTCAGTCGGCGGGCCTGGTGGTGAGCTCCCAACACGACGTACAGACACAGGGCCCGGCCCCCCTCGGTGCAGAAGTGCTGATATCCGGACTGACCCGGGATGGCACGTTGCAGGCCGTTGGGCGTGAACCGGCGGTGATCCAACACACGGGGGAGGGGACCGGTGTCGAACAACGCCGTTCCCACACTGTCCGCCCCGTATTCGACGATGGCGATGAAACGATCGTCGACGCCCAGCACGTCCACCGCGCCCGAGCCGAAGTCGCCCCGCGCAGGAGGAAGACGGGTGCTGGACAGATGCAGGACCGGGGGGGTGTGCACCAGCAGGCCCTGGAACGCCGCCCGTCGTTGGACACCGTCGCTGACCTGTGACTGCTGGACGGCACCCTCCCAGGGGCTGGGCAGGTCGATGCCAAAGCCCTGAGCGTCTATGCGCATGGATCCACCCCTCTCACATCATGCCGTTCACGAGACGCCCATCCCGATCACCATGACCCCGACGACTGCCTGGGCCAGGGGAATGGTATGTGTGACCAGGGGACGCAGCCGGTTCATCTGGGCCATTGCCCGCCGCAGTTGGATCACGGTACGCACCCGCCCGGCCAGCAGCAGCGGCAGTGCGCGGAAAAACCCGAACGCCGCCCCCGCGATCGCACCTGCAATCGGGGATGCCGTCAGCATGGTCGCCGACCACAATGCCAACACCACGCTTGACGGCATGATCGTCACCACTCCGGCGCCCAGTTGCAGCCCGAACCCGCAGCCGTAGACCCAGCCGCGATACCTGGTCAGCCAGCGCTCGTCGACCTGCCGGTGAACCGTGGGTGTCCCGACCGTCGCATCGACAACCAGCCCCAGAAGTGCGACCAGGCCCAGCAGCACCAGACGGGTGCCGACCGCAGTCGACGCCAACAGCAGGCTGCCGGCCGCACCGGTCGACGCACCCATGAGAACGCCACCGACCGTGGCTGCCACCAGGTAGGCGCCAACCGTCAATGCCCAAGGCTGGTTGCGTGCGGCCTCCCCGACCGGGGAGATGCTGGTCAGCATCGACTCCCCTCACGGCGACCACTGGGTCCGAATGGCCGCCAGTACCGCCAGCAACAGCGCGGCCAGTAGCAGGCTCACGGTTGTCCGACGTCATCAGCCGGGTCGGTGACGGGCGGGTACAGGCTGGCATCGCCCGGACGGATCCCGGCTGCCAGCAGTTCGGCGTCGGTGTCCCGCTCGACGGTCATGTCCCGCCCGGCCTTGCTGGTACGGGGGGTGTCCTGCCCGGCGTAGGCCAGATCCCCCGTTGCCTGTGCCAACAGATTGCCCACCTGTTCCCATGAGGTGCCGGTGCCCTCACCGATCACCCGGTGTTCGCGGCCGCCGACCAGGATGGCGTAGGGCGATCCTGGCACGGCATAGTCCGCCCACGCCTGTGAGCTGAGGATGTGCTGGGCGCCCCGCGTCGGGACAAGCCCGGCAAGCTCCGTCGGGCTCTCAGCGTTTAGATCCTTGGTGACCGCGACCACCCGGATGCGGGAGGGCAGCCCCAGACCACCGGGCTCGCGCATGGCGTCCCAAAA
>JBBSNE010000335.1:0-3479 GCA_038232815.1 Euzebyales bacterium
CGGCAAGACCGAAGAGGAGGTCCGGGCCGAGGGGGTCGAAGACCGTTTGGTGCCCCACAAGACCTTTCCCGGCAACATCCCCTCGACGACCATCCTTGCCCCGAAGCTGACCCCGTCGGTCCTGGGTCAGTTGATCGCCCTTTATGAGCACAAAGTCCTGGTCCAAGGGGCCATCTGGGGCATCAACAGCTTCGACCAATGGGGCGTGGAACTGGGCAAGGTCCTGGCGAAGGAGATCGCTGAAGAGGTCACCGACTCAGACGCCGAACTCGATCACGATTCCTCCACCAATGCATTGATCCAGCAGTACCGCTCGGCCCGGCAGTAGGCACCGCGCCCCTGCCCGCCATCCGCCCAAGTACGTGTGCACCTACCCCCGATTCGTGGCCTCGCTACACATCGGCCCGGGCGCCCCCCCGCGCCCCGTCCACCCTGACCCGCCCCGTCACCCTGACCCGCCCAAGTGCGTGTGCGTGTGCACCTACGCCCGAATCGCGGCCTAATTGCACATCGGCGCGGCCGTCCACCAGACCCGCCCAAGTTAGGTGTGCACTTACGCGCGCATCGCGGCGTAACTGCACATCGGCGTGGCCGTCAGCTAACGCGCCCCGCCCCGTCGACAGCCCGGTGCCCCGACCTACAGGCCCAGGTCCTTCGCGATGATCGTCTTCATGATCTCGGTCGTGCCGCCGTAGATCGTGGTGATGCGGGCGTCGGCATAAGCCCGGGCGATGGGGTACTCGCGCATGTAGCCATAGCCGCCGAACAGCTGCAGACAACGGTCGATGACCCGCTTCTGCAGTTCGGTGCACCACCACTTGGCGCGGCTGGCGTCCGCCGCCGCCAACGCCCCTTCGTTCAACGCCAGGACGCATTGGTCGGTGAACGACTCGGCCAGCGTGACCTCGGTGTCGCATTCGGCCAGGACGAACTTGGTGTTCTGGAAATCGCCGATGGGCCGACCGAACGCGGTGCGCTGCTTGACATAATCGAGGGTCCAAACCACCGCCGCCCGTGCCGCCGCGACGCCCGACAGAGCGATCGCCAGACGCTCCTGCGCCAGGTTGGCGGTCAGGATCGAAAAGCCCTGCCCCTCCTCCCCCAGGCGGTTGTCGACTGGTACACGGACATCGTTGAAGACCAGCTCAGCGGTGTCCTGGGCATGCAGACCGATCTTGTCCAGGTTGCGCCCACGTTCGAACCCCTCCATACCCCGTTCGATGACAACCAGCGACATGCCGGCGTGACGCTGCACCGGATCAGTCTTCACCGCCGTGACCACCAGATCGGCATTGATGCCGTTTGAGATGAAGGTCTTGGCCCCGTTGACGACGTAGTGGTCGCCGTCGCGTATGGCCGTCGTCGCAATGGACGCAAGGTCTGATCCGGTGCCCGGTTCGGTCATCGCCACCGCGGTGATTGACTGGCCACTGCAGATGCCGCGTAGCCACCGCTCCTTTTGTTCCCCGTTGGTCTGCTCGGTGAAGTAGGGCAAGACGATGTCGTTGTGAAGCGAGATGCTCAACCCTGCCGGGGCAACCCCCGCGTAGTGGAACTCCTCCAGCACCACCTGGTTGAAGCGGAAGTCCGCGATCCCTCCGCCGCCATACGTTTCCGGTGCCTGCAAGGCCAGCATGCCGATCTCGGCCGCGCCGGTGAACAACTCGCGGGGCACGATCCCCTCGTCATCCCACTTGTCGTGGTACGGCACAACCGAGGTGGCCACGAAACCTCGGACGCTGTCGCGAAACATCTGATGTTCGGCGTCGAACAGGGTGCGTTGCATGGCCGGGACCTCTCAGGCGCAGGGGCACCCAGGATAGGGCACCCCCGTCACGCGTCACGACCTAGCTGGCGGCATCCAACAGCGCCTGGCAGGCATCCGCGCACTTGCGGCAGCTCTCTGCACAGATCTTGCAGTGGTCATGGTCGTGGCTGCCGCATTCGTCAGCACACTCGCGGCACACCGCGATGCAGGCCTTGACGATGTCTTCCCAGCTGTCGCCGTTGGGGCCGGGCCGCGACAGGATGTTTGCCGTGGTGAAGCAGATGGCCGCGCATTGGTTGTCCAGGTCGATGCAGCGGGTCATCATCGCGGCATCGTCGCCGTGCAGGCAGGCATCGGAACAGGACGCACAGGTTGAGCCACACTCAAGGGCAGCATCGATTGCGGCGCGCAGCTTGTCCTTGTCGAAGGTGTCTTTGGACGGATGGGTGCTGAGAATGTCAGTTGAGTCCATAACCAACTCATAACCCGCTGCCCACCGACCTACACGTCCGGACGCGCAAACGCGGCCAGATCGGGACGGCGACGGCAGACTGCCGCAGCAGTGTCCTCCCCCCGTTCGTCATTCTCGCCACGTGATGCCGCCCTGATGATCTTGTTGGCCCTGCTGTGGGGCAACTCGTTTTTGTTCATCAAGTTCGCGGTCGCAGAGATTCCACCGGGCTGGATCGTCGCCGGACGCCTGACTGTCGGCGGGGCGCTGCTGCTGGGGATCGTGGCCCTACGGCATAAACCTCTGCCGACCAGCCGCCGCCACCTGCTGGCCCTGGCAGGCATCGGCATCATCGGCACGTCGATTCCCTGGTATGGACAGGCCTGGGCACAACAGGCCCTGGACTCCGGACTGGTCGCGGTGTTGAACGCCACCACCCCCGTCGCCACCTTGATCCTGGCCGTGGCCATCGGGATCGAACGGTTGTATCCGGCCCGGGTCGCCGGGTTGGCCACCGCCTTCCTCGGCTCGGTGGTGATCATCGGTGGTGAGATCAGCGCCGGCGGTCCCATCGTCGCACTGCTGGTGGCGGCAATCGCACCGTTCGGGTACGGCCTGGGCAGCGTGCTGACCCGTAAGGAGATTTCCGGCAGGGTCGCAACCCTCCCTGCCGTCGGGGCGCAGTTGACGATGGCGGCCGTGGCCATGACCGTCGCTTCGCTGGTCGTCGAAGGACCCCCGCCGCTGGTCACCGAGCTGAGCATCTTGGCCACGACCGCCCTGATGGCCCTGGGCCTGCTGGGGACCGGCGTGGCGTTCATCATCTACTTCACATTGATCGGTCGGGTCGGGGCCACCAATGCCTCGATGGTGACGTATCTGGTGCCGATCGTCGGTCTGGCCGCGGGGGCGCTGGTGCGCGGCGAGCGCTTCGGCGCAAACGTGTTTCTAGGGGCCGCCATCCTGATCGCCGGGGTCTACCTGGCGCAGCGACAACCGCCGTCGTCGCAAGACGACCTCGACCTGTCACCACCCCCACCCGCGGTTGCAATCACGCCGTCAGACTCCTCTTCGCCCGTCTGATCTGGTTACCTGGGGGCATGGCTACTACGCAAACAGCTGGCACAGACCCACCTGACTATGCAACCCTCAGCTACGAACTGACCGGGGGGCTTGCCCACGTCACTCTGAACCGTCCCGAACGCCACAACGCCCTGGACCTGGCACAGGGGCAGGACCTGGAAGCCGTCACCGCACGGA
>JBBSNE010000336.1:0-3472 GCA_038232815.1 Euzebyales bacterium
ATTTCGTACTCCACCAGGTCGGACCAGTTGGCCCGCGATGTCCAAACAATGGTCTTGGCTTTTGGAATGGTCATGCGCCGGGTCGACTACGCGAGTGGGGAAATCAAATTGGTGGTGTCGAGTCGGCGTGAGGCGCGGCTGCGGCCATGGGTTCACACCGACTGGTTGCGGCGCCACAACGTTGACAGGCGCGAACGGTGGGACACCGACGCAGAGGGTGTACGTGCTCGCATACACGATCCTGAGATGCTGCGCGTCATCGAGCCACTCATCGACCCAGGCAACTATTACGCCGAGGTCACAGCTGTCGAACATCTGGGATTGAAACCGGTCTACTCGTTGCGCGTGGACAGCAGTGACCATGCGTTCGTCACCGACGGCTTCGTGTCGCACAACACGGAGGCACGGCTGTCGCCGCTGGCGATGGAGTTGTTGCGTGACATCGAAGAGGACACCGTCGAGTTCGTCGACAGCTACGACGGCAGCGAAGAAGAACCCGTGGTGTTGCCCTCGCGGTTCCCCAACCTTTTGGTCAACGGTTCCGCAGGCATCGCCGTCGGCATGGCCACGAACGTGGCGCCCCACAACCTGAACGAGATCATCGACGCCATCGTCGCCCAGATCGCCGACCCGGACATCGACCTCGACCAACTGATGGAGATCGTCCCGGGCCCGGACTTCCCGACCGGCGCGTTGATCATGGGGGTGACCCCGATCCGTGAGGCCTATGAGACCGGGCGGGGCAGCATTCGGATGCGAGCCATCGTCGAGGTGGAAGAAAGCGCGACCGGCGAACGTCTGGTCGCCACCGAACTTCCCTACCAGGTCAACAAGGCCAATCTGGCCGTGAAGATCGCCGAACTGGTCAAATCTGGCCGCCTTGGCGGTATCCGGGACATCCGCGATGAGTCCAACCGTCAGGGCAACCGGCTGGTCATCGAACTGAAGCGCGACGCCAACGCGCAGGTGGTGTTGAACCAGCTGTACAAGATGACCCAACTGCAGGACACCTTCGGGGTCATCAACCTGTCACTGGTCAGCACTGACACCGACGAGCAGAGCCATACCGGTGTGCCGCGCACGATGGGCCTGAAGGACACCATCGCGCACTACATCACCCACCAGATTCAGATCATCACCCGGCGCACCGAGTATCGATTGCGCAAGGCCAGGGAACGGTCGCACGTCCTGGAAGGCCTGATCGTCGCGCTGGACAACCTGGACGAGGTCATTGCGCTGATCCGCAACTCGGCAAGCGCTGACGACGCCCTGGGTGAGTTGCAGCAACGCTACGAGCTGTCCGAGATTCAGGCCCGGGCGATCCTGGACCTGCCGTTGCGCCGTCTGGCCGCTCTGGAACGACAGCGCATCCAAGAGGAATACGCAGAGTTGCAGGCCCGGATCGTTGAGTTGGAAGACATCCTCGCGGATCCGCAGAGGATCCGAAACATCATCGTTGAGGAACTGACAGAGATCCGGGACAAGTTCGGGGATGCCCGCCGAACCCGGATTCTGCCCGGTGAGGGCGACCTGGACATCGAAGACCTGATCCCCGAAGAGCAGATGGTCGTGACCATCACCCAGGGCGGCTACATCAAGCGGGTCAAAGCGACCGAATATCGCACCCAACGACGGGGCGGCAAAGGCATTTCTGCAGGTGGTCTGAAGGATGAGGACATCATCTGGGACCTCTTCAGCACATCCACACACCACTGGGTGTTGTTCTTCACCTCCACGGGGCGGATGCACCGGATCAAGGCGTGGCAGATCCCGGAGAAAAGCCGCACCGCCCGTGGGGTCTACCTGGCCAACGTCCCCGGCTTGGAACTGGAAAAGGACGAGTTCGTCCGCACCATCGTGCACCTGGAGAACCTGCAGGAGGAGGGGCGGTACCTGCTGTTCACGACACGTAACGGGATCGTGAAGCGAACCCGGCTCGAGGAGTACGACTCACCGCGATCCACCCTGATCGCCATCGGCCTGCGGGACGGGGATGAGTTGATCGACGTGCGCCTGACCAACGGAACAGACGAAGTGCTCCTGGTCAGCAAGAAGGCCCAGTCCATCCGCTTCGTTGAAGACGACGCCCGCGCCATGGGCCGGGGCGCGTCAGGGGTGAAGGGCATGGACTTGGCCGACGACGATGAGGTCTTGGCCTGCGCCCTCGCCCAGGAAGAGGGGTACCTGGTCGTCATCACCGACGAGGGGTTCGGCAAACGGACGCCGTTGGAACGATACCCGTCACAAAAACGGGGCGGCAAGGGCGTCAAGACCGCGAGATTGTCTGATAACCGCGGAGGCCTGGTCGGGGCCCTGGTCGCGGGATATGAGCAGGAGATCCTGGTGGTCACCGACAAGGGAACCATCATCAGGATGGACGTCAAGGACGTTCGGCCCACCGGTCGAGCAACCCAGGGCGTGCGCATCATGAGCACAGCAGCTGGTGCCAAGGTGGTTAGCGTCGCCAAGGTCATGGAACTCCAGGTGCTGGAGCTCGAGGGTGACGCCGACGATGATCAAGACGAGTAGACTCACCCGACCATGTCGACCACACAACGTTCCCGACGTGCTCGAGCCAATGGGGCGACCGTCGTGAGCAGCCCTCCGCCGCGTGAGCGCGTCCGCACCGGACAGGTTGTCCGCCGTCGTGCCACGGTGCGCCGTATCGACCCCTGGTCGGTGCTCAAACTCTCCGTCATCTTCTACTTCTCCCTGTTGCTTGTCGTGATGTTGGGACTGACGGTGTTCTGGTCAGTCGTTCTTCGAATCGGCATCATCGAGACGGTCACAAACTTCTTGAATGACCTGCAGTTCACCTTGGTGATCGACGGGTCGAACATCGCACGCTCGTTGTTTCTTCTGGGGTTGCTGAACGTGGTGTTTTGGACCGGCATCAACGTCTTCATGGCATTCTTGTACAACTTGGTCGCCGATCTGCTGGGCGGGCTGCGGGTCGAGTTGGCGAGCGAGGAGTAGGCCCGTACAATCCTGTGTTCTGCACAAGGGCCATTAGCTCAGGCGGTTAGAGCGCACCCCTGATAAGGGTGAGGTCCGAGGTTCAAGTCCTCGATGGCCCACGGGACACCTTGCGCCTTCGGTGCGCCGGGGTCCTTCGCCGCTGCGCGGCTCACTCCCAATGTCCCGTGGGCGAGCCCCCTCAACGCAACCTCCAAACCGCCGTCGCCGAGCACATGAGACCGCACCGATCCTCGATGTGCACCTACGCGCAGGTGTGGACCGACCTGCACTTTGGGGTCGGCCATGACGCGCACCCCTGGTTTCGTTGTGCACCTACCCGCCGAACTCGTTGCAACGACCCCTTGACAACAAGGGGCCTGCCTGCACATCGATGCTGGGCGCGGTGCGCCGCGAACCCGTTCGGGTGCTCATTCGCAGGTCGGGCGGTACAGTCAACGGCCCGCTGTATTTTCCCCAGGAGACGCCAAGATGAAGAAACTGTTGTTGATGGTGG
>JBBSNE010000337.1:0-3452 GCA_038232815.1 Euzebyales bacterium
CCCACATGCGAACGTAGGTGCACATCTGCCAAGGACAGCCCGCCCTTGCAACCCGAACGTCTGTTCACTATCGTCGAACGGGTGTTCCAACCTACTTTGAGTGATCTGGGCCAACCACTGGTCCAGACAACCTTTGTCGTCGTCGACCTCGAGACGACCGGCGGGTCCCCCGAGCACGACCGGATCACCGAGATCGGGGCGGTCAAGATCCGGGCCGGTGAACTGTTGGGTGAGATGTCGACCTTGGTGGACCCGCAACGGTCCGTTCCTGCCGGAATCACTGTGCTGACCGGTATCTCTGACGGGCTGGTCCAGGGTCGGCCGCCGGTGTCCGCGGTCCTCCCCTCGTTCTTGGAGTTCAGCCGGGGCGCTGTCCTGGTGGCGCACAACGCCCGCTTCGACGTCGGGTTCATCGACGCCGCGCTGCAACGTCTGGACTACCCCCGGTTGGACCATCCCATTGTCTGCACCGCACAGCTGGCCAGACGGCTGGTGGGCGACGAGGCGCGCAACCGGAAACTCGGAACCTTGGCGCATCTGTTCCGTTCTTCGACCGTCCCGGTCCATCGTGCGCTGGCCGACGCCAGGGCGACGGTCGACGTCTTTCATGCGTTGCTGGAACGTGCGGGCACGTTCGGGGTGGTGACGGTGGAAGATCTGATCAGCTTCAGCCGGGTGCGAAACATGCCGTTGTTCGCATCCAGGCGGAAGATGGCGGATGACCTACCGCGGGCGCCGGGGGTGTATCAGTTCATCTCGGCCAGTGGCGAGGTGCTGTACGTCGGCAAGGCCACAGACCTACGGGCCAGGGTCCGGCAGTACTTCGGCACCGACACCAGGCCACGGATGGCCGAGTTGGTCAAAGAATCGGTACGCGTCGACCACACCGTCTTCCCGACCGCGGTCGAAGCCGAGATTCACGAGGCCCGCCTTATCCGCAAGCATCGCCCCCGGTTCAACAAACGGGGCACGCGTGTCAAGGCCCCTGTGTGGATCGTGTTGACCACCGGCGCCTACCCGCGGCTGTCCATTGCGCGGACCCCGCCCAAGGCGGACCGCGTGACGCTCGGCCCACTCCCCTCCAGGCGGGTTGCCGAGACGGTGGTGGAGGCCATTCACGACGCACTGCCGATTCGCCGGTGCACCACCACCATGAAAACCGATACCCGATTTCCCGCGTGTGTCCTGGCAGAGATGGGCCGTTGCCTGGCACCGTGCATCGGTGGCGTCGACGAGCAGGAGTATGTGCTGACAGTTGATGACGTAGCGGCGGTGCTTGAGGGTGATGTCAGATCGGCACTGGGAGTGTTGCACGACGGGATGGTGAAGCGTTCGGCGGCGGGGCGCTACGAGGAGGCCAAGGACCTACGGAACCGCATCGACGCCCTGCTGCACTGGGTCACCCGAACCCGACGCGACACCGCACTGCGCCGTGCGGGTCTGGTGGTGGCGTCCCGACCTGCCACCGACAACCAACGGGAGGTGCTGATCCAACGTGGCGGCTGGCTTATCGCAACCGCGGTGATCCCGGCTGCCGACATCCCGCAACTACAGGCCCACACCTCGCCGCGATCACTACCCGATGACCCCGCCCCGCCCGAAGAGCTGACGATCCTGCAACGCTGGTTGGCTGCGCCGCAGGTCCGGTTGGACCACAGCCAAGACGGACTGTCGTGGCCAATCGCAGGTGGCGCCGCCATGTCCCTGCAGCAGGGCGAGATCGCGATGGCCGCAAAGGCGGCAGACCGTTCGCACACCCACTTGGCTGCGAAAACGTTGACCAGGCGGGGGTGATCAGGCAGGTGTCGCGGCCGGTCAGGCCAAGACTTTTTTGACCTCGGGGAACAGGCAAGCCGACGGGTGGCCGTGACCCTCACGGTCGATCAATGCCGGGTCCTCGTGAGCACATTCCTCCTGGACCTTCCAACACCGGGTGCGGAACCGACAGCCTGACGGCGGATCGGAAGGGGATGGAAGATCGCCCTGCAGCAGGATCCGTTCCGGGCGGTCGCGAGCCTTCTTGGGGTCTGCGATGGGTGTCGCCGACAGCAAGGCCTGCGTGTAAGGGTGGACGGAGTGCTCGTAGATCTCGGCCTCCGTACCGACTTCGACGATCCGACCCAGATACATGACCGCGACGCGGTCCGAGATGTGGCGCACCACGGACAGATCGTGGGCGATGAAGATGTAGGACAGGCTGAACTCGTCCTGGATCTCCTCCAACAGGTTGATGACCTGTGCCTGGACCGACACATCAAGGGCGGACACCGGTTCGTCGGCCACGATGATCTTCGGCTCCAAGGCCAATGCACGGGCCACGCCGATGCGCTGACGCTGACCCCCGGAGAACTGATGGGGGTACCGGTTGATGTGGTCAGGATTCAGACCCACACGTTCAAGCAGATCCCCGGCCCGGCGTTCTTGGTCGTTTCGCTTGACCAAGCCGCTGTGGACCTTCCACCCTTCTGTGACGATATCCCGCACGGTCATCCGTGGGTTCAACGACGAGTAGGGGTCTTGGAAGATCATCTGGATGTCGCGCCGAACGCGCCGCATCTCCCGCGACGACATCTGGAACAGGTCCTCGCCTTGATAGTAGGCCTCGCCCGACGTCGGCTGGTGCAGTCGTAACAGCGTTTTTGCCACCGTCGACTTACCCGACCCGGACTCACCCACCAGCCCCAGGGTCTCACCGGGGTAGAGGTCGAATGTCACCCCGTCGACAGCCTGCACATGTCCGACGGTTCGCTTGAACAAGATCCCCCGCTTGATCGGGAAGTGTTTGACCAGATCCTTGACCTGGAGCAACGGCACCTTCCCGGTCAACGAGGGGCGCGCGGGCGCGGTCAGGGGCTCAGACGCGGACGGTGGCATCCATGACCTCCTCGACGTAGTGACAGGCCGAATAACGGTCGTCACCCGGCACATCGACGATGGGCGGCACTTCGTCGAAACAGTTGCTGTGGCGGAACCGGCAGCGAGGGTGGAATGCACAGCCGGACGGGATGTTGGCAAGATTCGGGGGCGAGCCGATGATCGGTTCCAATTGCATTCCCTTCATGTCGGCCCTGGGAATGGATTCCATCAGGCCGACGGTGTAGGGATGCGCAGGGTTGGTGAAGACCTCCATCGCGGGACCGTGTTCCACGATACGACCGGCGTACATGACGTTGACCCGGTCCGCGACCTCAGCCACCACCCCAAGGTCGTGAGTGATCAGGACCATCGCCATGCCGTATTCCTCCTGCAGGTCTGAGAGAAGGTCCATGATCTGTGCCTGGACAGTGACATCCAGCGCAGTGGTCGGTTCGTCGGCGATCAAGACATCAGGATTGAGGGAGATGGCCATTGCGATCATGGCGCGTTGCCGCATACCGCCGGAGAATTCGTGGGGGTAGGACTCGGCCCGTTCCTTCGGCGAGGGGATGCCGACCCGGTCGAGCAGTTCAACC
>JBBSNE010000338.1:0-3436 GCA_038232815.1 Euzebyales bacterium
GCACTGCTTGCGCTTGCGGCCATGTTCTGGCTGTCGTGGCAACTGGCACTGGTGGTCGTGGTCTTGGTGCCTGTGATCGTGATCGTGATCCGCGCATTCCAACGTCGGTTGGACGCTGCCTACCAGATCGTGCGACAGCGTATTGGTCGGCTGCTGGGAACCCTGGCCGAAACAGTGGTCGGTGCCCAGGTCATCCGCGCCTACGGCATCGAGGATCGAACCCGCCAGCGCCTGGAGGTGGCGATCACCGAGCACCGGGACGCCGCCGTGCGGGCCGGGTGGTTGTCATCGGGTTTTTCTGCCGCCGCCGAGCTGATGAGCTCGTTGGTCATCACCGGAGTCCTTGTGGCCGGGGCGGTCATGGCCGTGCAGGGGATCACCACTGTGGGCAGCGTCGTGGCCTTTTTGTTCCTTGCCCAGTTGTTCGTCGAGCCGATCCAGACGTTCGGCGAAGCGATCAACGAGGCCCAAAATGCCGTTGCGGGGTGGCGCCGGGTGATCGAGATCCTGGATCTGGTCCCCGACATCGCCGATCCTGGCGAGCAGGGCGTCGAACTTCCGGCCGGCCCCCACGGGGTCCGCTTCGAGCACGTCTCGTTTGCCTACCCCCTGGGTCGTGATCCGGACGGTGTCCAACAACTGGGCCCACCCGTCCTGCACGACATCGACGTCGCCATCAGCCCGCGGAGCCGGGTTGCCGTCGTGGGGGAGACCGGATCGGGAAAGACGACGTTCGCCAAGCTGTTGACCCGATTGATGGACCCGACGGAGGGTCGGATCCTCATAGGTGGCACGGCACTGAAACACGTGCGGTTCGCAAGCCTTCGCGACGGCGTGGTCATGGTCCCCCAGGACGGCATGCTGTTTGCCGGCACCATCGCCTACAACGTCGCGATGGGCGATCCGGACGCGGGGGAGACGGCGGTGTGCCGAGCCTTGGAAGAACTGGGGCTGGCTGACTGGATCGCGTCGTTGCCGGAGGGCCTGCAGACCCAGGTCGGCGAGCGGGGCGGCAGCGTTTCAGCCGGGGAACGGCAGTTGGTGGCCTTGGCCCGTGCCTATCTGGCTGATCCCGACGTCTTGGTGTTGGACGAGGCCACCTCCGCAGTCGACCCGGCCACCGAAGTGCGCCTGCAACGCGCCCTGGCGGGGTTGACGTTCGGACGGACCACCGTGACGATCGCCCACCGGCTGTCCACGGCCGAGCAGGCGGAGCGGGTGTTGGTGTTCGACCGGGGCCAGATCGTCCAAGACGGTCACCACGCCGACCTGGTCGCGGCCGGGGGGCTGTACACCGCGATGCATGCCGCGTGGACCGAGGGAACTTCGGGACGCCGAGACGTCATTGGACACCCAGGACCTCACTGATCGCAACCGGCTCTGGTTCGTCCAACTGCTCGGTGCGGCATGAGACCGGCTCCCTGTCAGGTCGCCACCGCACCATCCTGGTGGTGCCGCGGAAACGGCCGGCGGTGGCCCAGTTGTACGACACCTCCACGACGCGTTCGGGGCGCAGCGGAATCCACGAGTGATCTCGGTCCCCAGCACCACTCCAGCGGTTCGGCGCCCCTGGCATCGATCCGTCGGCATGGGCCTGCGGATCAGTCCATGATGCCCAGGGATGCTCGTCGATGTCGTCCAGCACCAGTGACTGGATCTCATCGGTGAGTTCGGCACGTCTCTTGGCCGTGAAGCTTGAAGCCACGCCCACGTGACGCAATCCCTCGTCAGGGCCATACAGACCCAAGATCAACGAGCCGACCCCGTCACCGGACTTGTGGACCCGGTAACCGGCCACGACACAGTCGGCGGTACGTGTGTGCTTCAGCTTGAACTGCGTCCGTTTGTTGAATGCGTACCTGTCAGCCAACGGCTTGACGATCAGCCCGTCCAGCCCTGCCCCCTCGAACCGTTCGAACCACGCCATCGCGTGGGTCGGATCGCGGGTGGCAGGTGCAAGGTGGATGGGGGGTGCGAAGTCGCCGGCGATGCCCTCGAGCCTGGTCCTGCGTTCCTCAAACGGGCGGTCCACCAACGCCTGGTCGCCCAGGGCCAACACGTCGAATGCAACAAACTCTGCCGGGGTTTTCTCCGCCAGCATGTTCACCCGCGACTCGGCGGGGTGGATGCGCTGCCCCAGCGCATCGAAATCAAGGCGACCGTCGACGGCCACGAACAACTCCCCATCCACGACACAGCGATCGGGCAGGCTGGCCGCGAACGGGGCGATCATCTCCGGAAAATACCGGTTCAACGGCTTCTCGTTGCGTGATCCCATGACGACGTCGTCCCCATCACGAAAGACGATGCAGCGGTAGCCGTCCCACTTCGGCTCATACGACATCGCACCATCGGGCAGCGTCTTGACTGGTTTGGCCAACATCGGCTTGACCGGGGGCATCACAGGAAGATCCATCGGCGTCCACGCTAACCCGGACTGTGCCCATCCTGTACCCGGGCTGTGTCGGATCGTGCCCCAACGGGGTAGGCCGATCCGACACAGTGCGCAACGGTGAAGGCGGCAGGTCTACCAGCCGGTCTGCCGCGGACGCCCCGCCCGATAATCCGCCACCAGGTTCACCAGCCGACGGTGCATGTCGGCGGCCGTCGTCTCGTGCCGGTCGCCGTGGCCGGCCAGCACCCAGGAGAACGTGGCGCCGGCGGCCAATCGCTCCAGCGAGTCAATCTGTGTGTCCAGGCTGAACCAGGTCGCCCGTTCATGGACGGCCAAGTCGCCAGCCTCACGGGACCAGTACAACGAGTCGCCGCTGAACAACATTCGGTCCTCCAACACGTAGGCCACGCTGCCACGGGTGTGGCCGGGGACCGGGATACAACTCAGACCATGGCTGATCCTGACCGGGTCAAACCCCTCGATCACGTCGGTGGCAAACGGGGCAGCCCGCTGTTCATCGGCATGGATCCAAACCCGGGCGTCATACCGCTCGGCGTAGCGGTCGGCGTCGGCCACGTCGTCGCGGTGGGTCAACAGGATTTCCGCGATCCCTCCAGCGGTGTCGAAGGCATCCACCAACTCACGGGTGTAGCGGGGCGAGTCAACCAGCAGGTTGCCGTCGGGGCGGGTCACGAAGAAGGCATTGGCGCCGAACGACGCGGTGTCGTTGTGACCTGTCAGGTGAACGCCCCCGCCAAGGTGCTGGGGCATCAGGCCCCGAGGTCTGGATTGGGGCGGATCGCGCCGTAGCGACCGTGTCGGACAGGTGATTGCCGCCCGCCACATGGTGGTTTCCTCTGGGTCCGTTGCCGGCTGCCGGGTCACCACGGCTTGGCCGGCCGAACGCCCGATCATGGTCGGGGCGACCTGGCGGACCGCGTCACAATCGATGCAGGCGTCATCGACGAACCACGGCCCCTCGACGTTGTCCGGGTGGCGCTGCCGGGCGCTCATGTCCGCCATCCTATGCGGTCGTTCTGC